>JALVQM010000055.1 GCA_027025615.1 Desulfobacteraceae bacterium
TAAGCTGCCTGTGCGGCAGTGAACTTGGTAGTGCGGATGTATTTGCCGTCTTTGTATTTCTAAGCTGCCTGTTGTTACCACCAATGCAAAAATGAGCCACTCCACCACTTGAAAAGTGAGCCAGTTCATACACCATGATGCCATTTAATAGGGAGCATCATGATTACAACTGAGGCACTTATGACGATTAAAATTTTACACCAACAAGGGCTTTCCCAGAGAGCCATAGCCAAGCAATTGGGTATTTCCCGCAATACGGTAAAAAAATACCTGACAACAGCGCAGGAAAAGCCTGTCTATAGCAAACGAACCCGCAAAAAGCCGATGAAACTCGATCCCTACAAAACCTATATCCAGGAACGTATTAGCAAGGCTTCACCGATACATCTGTCAGCGGTTGTCATTATGCGCGAGATTAAAGAGCAAGGTTATACAGGGGGTATCTCGCGGTTACGCCAATATCTTGTGGAGTTAAGAGGTTCAAACCAAGCACCGCCCGTGGTTCGCTTCGAGACCGATCCTGGCAAGCAAATGCAGGTAGACTGGGGGCAGATGAGAGGCGGTAAACACCCGCTTCATGCGTTTGTCTGTGTGCTGGGTTACTCGCGGGCACTGTTTGTGCGTATCACTGACAATATGCGCTATGAAACATTGCAGGAATGTCATGATCTGGCCTTTGAGTACTTTCAGGGGATCCCTCAACAAGTCTGGTATGACAATATGAAAACGGTCGTAATAGAAAGGGATGCCTATGGTGAAGGCAAGCACCGATTTAATCAGGGCTTTTACCAGTATGCAAAAACCATGGGATTTGTTCCCAAACTCTGCCGACCCTACCGGCCTCAGACCAAAGGCAAGGTTGAACGCATGGTACGGTATGTGCGTGACAATTTTTACAGACCCCTTTCCACCTTGCTGACCTCATCAGGATTGAGTATGGATGTGGAAACAGCGAACCTGAAACTCCTGCCCTGGCTGAATGACATAGCCAACCAGCGTATTCACGATACGGTGAAAGAAAAGCCAGCCGATCGGCTCAACAAGGAACAACCGTATTTACAGACACTACCTGTCGCCCACCAACTTTCAATAAACACATTGGCAACACACCCCAATAGCACGCGTAGTGATAGTGATAAGGACTCCGTGATCCCCTTATCTCATGACAGTCAGCCTCTTCATCATGACCTGAGCATCTATGATGCCTTATTACAGGAGGCATTATGAACTTACAGACTGAAAGATTAACTGCACTGTGCGAGACATTGAAACTGAATAATATGGCCATTAATGCCCCGGATATTGCCCAGCAAGCAGCCAAAGGCGAATGGGATTACTTACATTTTTTTGAAGAACTGTTGAAAGCAGAAACCCAGGCAAGGAAAAGTAAAAAACAACAGATGTTCACCCGCATGGCAGGTTTCCCCGCTATCAAAACACTGGATCAATTTGATTATGGTTTTGCAACAGGCGTACCCAAAGCCATGGTCAATGAACTCAGTTCACTTGCCTTTATCGAACGTGCCGAGAATGTGGCTTTGCTGGGACCCTCGGGGACAGGAAAAACCCATATCGCCATTGCATTGGGTTACAAGGCAGTACAGGCAGGTCTTAAGACACGGTTTATCAGTGCCTCGGATTTGATTCTGCAATTAACCACAGCACAACGGCAAGACAAATATAAAAGTGTGATGCAACGCAGTGTTATTGCCCCCAAACTCCTGATCATTGATGAAATAGGTTATTTACCTTTTGATACCAGCGAATCAAAACTGTTGTTTGAAGTGATTGCAAAGCGATATGAAAAGGGTTCAATCATATTGACAAGTAATCTGCCATTTGGGCAATGGGGACAGACGTTTGCCAATGATACAGCGCTTACTTCAGCCATGCTGGATAGAATCTTGCACCATTCACATATTTTACAAATAAAAGGAGAGAGCTATCGATTAAAAGAAAAGAAACAAGCAGGATTACTGGCACAGTCCAGCAAACAGTCCAGCAAATAGTGGCTCACTTTTAAGTTGGTGGAGTGGCTCAGTTTTTAGTTGGTGTTGACACTCAGAGTACTATGAATGTATCTGACTCCCATTACACGTCTTCAGCCATCCTTCGTTGGTTGGGTAGGCTTACCTGCATCCACAGAAATACTTCCTGCGTCAGGAACCGAATGGGTCTCACAAGTTCTCATCATTTCTCTCAATACATGTCACGCTCAAGCACACCGGCAGACCCTCCAGAGTCTGACCAAAACGACTCCTTTGTGTTGGCTTCCATTGCGGCTACAATGTCGCCATCTGCTCTCTACTCTAAC
>JALVQM010000056.1 GCA_027025615.1 Desulfobacteraceae bacterium
TGCCGCTTTCGGTATTTTCCCGAATGCCAGGGGCAACAAGTGTATTGTGATCGGAAGAAGTGACACCGACGGCATCCGGGTGGGCGATATTATGCGAGCCCTGGGGGGCGGAGGCCATCCCGCCGCAGGATCGGCACTATTGAAAAACAGCAATCCGGATGCCGTCGAGCAGATGATCCTGGATCTGATTCAGGGCAATCAGCAGTCTTCGGTACGCATAAACGACTTGATGTCATTTCCGGTGCTTTCCGTAGCTCCTGACGCCACCATGGCCCAGGCAGCCAAAATCTTGAGGAATAAAGGTTGTACCGGTCTGCCGGTTTTAGAAAACGGCAAACTGGTTGGTGTTATTTCCAGGCGGGACTTCAGGAAATTAAAAAAGCCGCTGACCCAGCTTAGATTACCGGTCAAAGCCTTCATGAGCCGCCAGGTTAGGGTGATTGACGCGGATAAAAGTCCCCTGCAGGCAGCCAGGATCATGGTCAAATACGATATCGGGCGTCTGCCGGTAGTCAAGGATGGTGAAATTATAGGTATCATTACTCGTTCAGACTATATGCGTTATTTTTACGATTTGCTGCCGGACTAAAAGGTAGACAGAATTTCAAACCTATGCTAACGAGATTATGCTCATAATGATTTGAAAAATTGCCTCGGGAGAATAATTGAAAGCAGAACTTCAGCAAAGGCTTCGCAACGAGATACTTGAAACAGAGCCTGGAAAAGCCATTTTGACCTGTATCCAGTGTGGAACCTGCAGTGGCTGCTGTCCTTTGGCAGATGCTATGGACGAAGGGCCTCGGACTGTTTTCGCCCTGATTCGGGATGGTTTTATTCAACAGGCTCTGGCTGCCAACACAGCCTGGTTCTGTGTATCGTGTTACCAGTGCATGGTCCAGTGTCCCCAGCAGATTCCAATTACCGACATCATGTACAAATTGAAGGAAATGAGCATTTCCTATGGCCTTTTATCCCGTAACAACAAACTGGCCGATTTGTACGCCGCTTTCCACCGCCAGGTAATGTTATTTGGTAAAGTTTCTGAAGCATATCTTATGGCTGATTATGGCCTGAGACATCCTCTGGATCTTATGGCCAATACGGCCGCTGCCGTTAAACTACTGGTAAAAAAGCGCCTGCATCTGGTTCCCAGGAAGGTGGCTGGAATTGACATACTGCGGCACATGTTAACCATGGGCACCGGCAAGCAAAAGGAGCCCGGACAGTGATTTACGGTTTTTTCCCAGGATGTGCTTACCAGACTGCTGCCGGTTATCAGGAATCCGTGCAAGCGGTTTGTGAACAGCTTGGAGTGGAACTGAAGGAAATTGAAGATTGGAATTGTTGTGGGGCAACGGCAAGTTTCAGCCGCAACCAGGACCAGGCGCTTTTGCTTGCCGGAAGGTTGTTTGCCCTGGCAGCCCGGTCCGGTTTCGGTGAAATTATCACCATTTGCAATGCCTGTTACAGCACCCTCAAAAAAGCCGCCAAGATTTTTAAAGACTGTGGAGACCTTTTGAAAAAGGTTAACCAGGGCCTGAAGGCTGAAGGGTTACAATTTGAACATCCCCAACCGGTCAGGCATTTGCTGGAAGTCATCGTTCGAGACCGGGATAAACTTAACTGGCCCGGGGGTGGCCACAGGCTCCCTGACAGCATAAAAGTGGCGACCTATTACGGTTGCCAGTTGACTCGACCCTGGCAACCGATACCTCAAGCTCTGAGACCGGAATTGATGGAAGATCTTTTTTCGACTGTAGGACTGGATACTGTTGATCATTCAGCCAAAACCCTGTGTTGCGGAGCTTCCCATGCCGTGGCCTACGCTGACCAATGCCATGTTCTTGTAAAAAGGATTGTCAATGAAATTAGGGCTAAAGGCGGAAACCTGATTGCCACCATCTGTCCCTTGTGCCAGTTCAATCTGGATCAGGGGCAAACCGGACGGTCGGCGGACAGGATTCCGGTAGCATATTTCACCCAGGTGCTGGGACTGGCCCTGGGCGTGAATCCAGATCGGCTCGGCCTGGAAAAATTGCTGGTTCCGTTTAAAACCTGACTGAAGCAAAATATGAACGAAGACAGACCCAAAATCGGAGTATATGTCTGCCATTGCGGGATGAACATCGCCCCCCAGGTTGATGTGGCACAGGTAGCAGAATTCGCTGAACATTTGGATCACGTGGTGGTAGCCCGTGACTACAAGTTCATGTGTTCCAACCCGGGCCAGGAACTGATCGAAGACGACATCAAGGCCCACAATCTCAACCGGGTGGTGGTGGCCTCCTGTTCGCCGCGGATGCAC
>JALVQM010000057.1:0-1903 GCA_027025615.1 Desulfobacteraceae bacterium
CTCACGGTAAATACTGACGATTATCCGGGCTTTTTGCGAACCGCTCCCTGCGGCCATTCTTGTATCACCTCCTTTGTCGCTGATCTCGAAAAAAACCTGTTATTTCACAATCCGCGAACCTGCCGGGATTTTATGCCCGGCAGAGGTTCGCGGAAAGGGTAAGATTATTTTTCTCCTGATTTCTTATAATACTTTAAAATCCTTTGGAAAACCCCATAAAATGAGTAATTTTTCGTCCATATTCTACCGTCCAGCACCCACAGGTGCTTGGGCGGCACACCTTCCCGGCGCACTAATCGCCCTACCCCCTGCTTGAACTGAAAAGCGGCCTCTGTCCGGCTGTTGGCAGGAAAAGATTTATATGTGCCGCCTGATTTATAGGAAAGGTTCCGCATCTGTCCGGCCAGGGATTTGTTTAAGCCAAACGGAATACGAAGAATTACCAGATCAGATAAAATATTATCCTGCTCTGCGGGAATCCCCTTATGCTCCCCGGACAGGTCAAGCCCTTCCCAGGCCGGCCCCATGGCAAACCAGACCGGACGCTTGCCCATTGCGGCCTGATCCATATACATACCAACAAGTGACCCAAATGCCAGCCGGCCATCCTGGTAAATCGACCGGGCCTTTATCTGCGGTGTCAATTTTGCCCGGATCATGTCCAGCAGGGCATAGGACGTTAAGAGGACCAGGGTGCCGCCGGCGGCTGATTCCGCAATGCTGCAGATTTTATCCGTAACGGTTGTCAGCCAAAGTTCAAACCTGCCATCGTCTCCCGTGGTTTTTCCCGCCTCTTTTTCCGTGGCTGTTATTTTCGGCGGGGAAAAATGCTCCAATTCTTCATCTTTTGGAACATGAAGCACCACCGGTTTTCTTAACCACGCCGGGATCACCGGGTTGGCCACATGGCACCGGGCAACAGGTATATTCAGAATCTTGATAATATACCCGGCATCCGGTTCCATGTATTTGTCCGGTACGGTCAAGGTGGCCGAGGCCAAAAGGCAGCCGCCCTGGACACGATCCCACAAATTTTTGAAAAGATACTCAACCGTGCGGGGGCCGGTCGTAACCGACAAATACCGTCGCACCGGGGACAAATTGAACAGAACCGGCTCTTTCCCGTTGATGATCCGGTACAGAGTTCCCAGGTCGTTCTGGACGATCCGGGCTGGCCTGTCCTTGAGTTTAATTCCAAGATATTTTTTCTTGGGGAATATCCGGCGCAAAAGTTCAGCCAGATACCTTAACTCCGCCAGAATATCTTTTAATTCCCATGGAGCTTTTTCCTGCTCCCGAGGCTTAATCAAATAATCATCACCTTCCAGTTTCTGCCCCTTTGCAATCAAAACAGCACACTGTTCAATGGCCTTTTTTCGGTTGACCTTGGAACCCTGCGCCGTTGACCTCAAAGCCGATTTCAGTCCCAGGATGGACAGGTTTACGCTGTTTGCGTTGGCAACCGTTTTTTCCAAGCTATGGGCCTCGTCCACAAGCAGGCCCTGAAAATCCGGCAATACTTTTATTTTATCATCAGACATTTGCCGAAGCTGCATATCCATGGCAAGCATGGCATGACTGCAGAGTATAACATCGCTTTCTTCCGCAGCCGCAAATAGTTCGCTATAAAGCTCCGCGCCCGGATTGCCCTCCATATCGGAATCCCGATCCAGGGCTAAACCGCCATAAGCCGCAAGCTCCGGGGCAATATGCAACAGGTCATTATATAAATAGCTGATAGACGCTTCCGTCTCCGTTAAATCAGCACTGCCGGTTTCTTCCAGCGGCGGACATCCATCGTCCAGCCATTCTAACAGCCGATCTCTATTTTCCGGCTCCATTTCAACTTGGGGATCAAGCAGGAGCGAAGTTACCCGGTCCAGGTCAATAAACTGGCTCCTAC
>JALVQM010000057.1:1913-15136 GCA_027025615.1 Desulfobacteraceae bacterium
CTCCTACCCAGAAGAAAACTGATATTCACTGCGCCTGTTTCTGCCCGTTCCCATTCCCTGAGCATGTGAACCATGACGGAAATTGACGGCACGGCGATACATACCGGGGCAATGCCGGCCATGACCTGATCCCTGGCAACCCATGCCAATACCCGGCTTTTGCCCAGGCCGGTGCCGCCTTCCGCCAGGACAATCTTATTGCTCTCCAAGGGCGAAATTATTTGCCGGTAATATCGCTGCTGATCTTCACGTTCCGGTTTTTTAATCGCGCCCTGGTTCTCTTTTTTCAGCCGCATCAGTTGAGCGTAACAGTATTTTCCAACCAACCGACCGGGCTTGCCCTCCCCTGCTTCCTGCAGCTTTTTCAATTCTCCATCGGTGAGCTTCAGGCTTACCCGGACAAGACCGGCCTTGGGCAGTTCCAGCGGCTCAAGCCCTTCTTCCAGGGCGGACATTGCCAGTCTTTTAATAGCCTTGCCCTTGCTCATTTTCTCCCGGTATTCTTTCGGAATATCTGGAGCATAAACAGTCAAATTCATACTGCCTCTTTGTCGGATTTTTTGATTATTCTTTAATTTCTAACCAGTGCCCTTCCCCGCAGGGAAGGGCCATGCATCCAAGCTGATCCCGCAGCCTACGCATCCTTTCAATGCCCCCTCATTTTAAGAGGGCCATACATCTACCATACTCTGTGAAAATTCGGTGGCCGGCCCACTTTCAACGCCCTCCCGTTACGAGAGGGCCATGCATCCCGGATGGATGTAGTTAATTTTACTTCCGTCGCTGCTTTCAACGCCCTCTCAAAGTGAAAGGGCCATGCATAAGTAAAGCGCAAGCCAGGGCGACCGAAAAAATCCCTTTCAACGCCCTCTCGTAACGAGAGGGCCATGCATCGCGCCAACAAGGTGGGCTTAACGATGCGGACAGCTTTCAACGCCCTCTCACTTTGAGAGGGCCATGCATCCATCAACCCGGAACTCACGGTAAATACTGACGATTATCCGGGCTTTCCGCGAACCGCTCTCTGCGGTCATTCTTGTATCACCTCCTTTGTCGATGATCTCGAAAAAAACCTGTTATTTCACAATCCGCGAACCTGCCGGGGTTTTATGCCCGGCAGAGGTTCGCGGAAAGGGTAAACGGATCGACCGGCACCCAGGCGGGAACCCGCCGGGTTTTTGTCCAATACGGCGGATAGACCGTGCGAAGGGCCAGGGCGTAGCCCGCTTCCGGTTTCTCCATCGTTGCCGGCAACGTGCGAACCTGCCACAGTCGGGTAGCCTGCTCATCATGGACAACCGTGACGCTTTTAATGCGCCCCAGGCCGTTGCGCCCATACTTGCCAACGCTGTCCAGACGGCCAAGCAGGGCCTTGATCCTGTTTTTATCGCCAATGCACCAGCACTCCGCTTTTTCCATCCACTGGCTAAAGAATATAATCTGAGCGGCCCGGAACCAGCCGGATTTGTTCGAGATAGCGTCCTTCTTGCTGACATAATCAACGTCCCTGTCTCTGGCCATTTCGTGCAGGTTATGACGCTTGTAAAACGCTGTCGAAAAAACCTCGGACTCCGGGTAAAAAAGTAACTGGCTGGCCTGCCACACTTCCCCCTGCCGGCCCAGGGGTAAATCTTCATTTGTCCAGGGGTCAGGATCACCGTCTTCCATTTTTTCTTCCGTGACCGCCCAGGCGACAAGGCTGTCCAGGTGTATGGGATGATCGGTCACGGTCACTGGCCGCCGAAACCTGAAAGTGATCTTCAACGGTTCCATTATTTCTTGCTCCTTCTTTTTGTCTTTTTTGCTTTTTTGCTTTTTGCCGGTTCCGTCTTTCCTGCGGCTCTTACATGGGCAAGCTGGTCATGGTATTTTTTCCGTGCCTTGCCGTCAATATGGGTGGCAAATTTTTCAATCTCCCCGGCGTTTACATCTTCCAGACTTTCCTCCAGGGCCAGGAGGTAGTTGTCAACGGCATCATTTTCCATCAGCCTGTATTTTCCATTTACACCCAATTCAAACAACGGAATTACTGCGTCCCCGTCATACATATCCATAACCAGGGGGCGATAACGTCCATAGCCGTTGCGTACCCAACCGCCCAGGTTTTGCAGGTTCATAAAGCCTTCCAGGGCTTTCAAGAACATTCCTCGTTGGGCTTCGCCGGGATTCAAGCAACTTGCCCGAAAAAAGAAGACGGTTCCAGGGGAAACAATCTCATGCCCCGCCCAGGTGCGGATTTGCTTATAATTGACAGGCTTGGTTTTTGGGGCTGCTTTTTCCCCCTCTTCCTTTGCCTCTTCTGCTTTTGCCTCTGCTTCAACGACTCTACCTATGACTTCATGCCACTCGGCAATGGTTTTCTCCGGGTCTTCTAATACGTCAAACATCATGGGGTCAGTCATCTGCAGGACATCATCGTTGCGCGAAAAAGAAAAAACCTGCGTCAGATATTTTTCCTGTGTCGCAAACTGGCGGAACGGCTGCGGTATCATGCCAAGGTCACAGGTAATCTTGCTGATCGGATACATAGTGTCCGTTCGCAGGTTTGACCGGATCATGCGGGGCCCCCCACCGAAAACTCCAAAATAGGGGTGCTCCAGGGCGGCCCGGTACTCGGATATTTTGGCAATTGCACTATCCGGATACCCGTTGGGGGCACCGCATTGAAGAACTTCATATGCTTCGAGGGATAATTTTTCCCCTCTTTCTTTGAGCTTGTCTTTGATTATATCCGCCCCGCACCGGCGCATTCTGCCCCGGATACCGTTAGCGGGAAAAACAGGGGTGCGCTGTTTTTCGGTATCCGTGATTAACCACTGATACTGTGTGCCGGTAATGGGCTGGCCGCCCTTTGGCCCGTAAATCCATTTTTTTTGGGAAAAATCATAGCGGATAGCCTCGGGCGAGGCGACATGCAGCGGGGACAAAAATTGAATTGCCCCTTGAACGACTAAATAATCTTTACTCATTATCTTCCTCCTTATAGTTGTATCTTTTCCGGTTTAACCGGGTTGGGCCGATTGGTTTTGACAAGTGTAGCCAAGGCCCAAAGTTCGCCCAGGGTGGCCCGTTGCAACTCCTGAACAATACTTCGCAGTTTTTCATTCTTACTCGTGATCTCATAAATATTTGGCCACAACATCCCGTGGGCCGGATCAGAGCAATTACGATCCAGACAGACAAAGGGATGAGGAATTGCCTTTACTTTCCTTCCCCCTTCTGTTTTTTCCCGTTGATAGTCGGTAATTATATCAGCGGCTTCCCGGCACAAATCAATCTGCCGCATCAGTAGGCTGTGCCGAATTGTGAATAAATCCGGGCCAAATTTTACGCTTATCATTTCGTTGTCCAGCGTTACCGGGGTGCGCCAGACAAGGTGCTGCGTATTGCGGGTATTGGAGATGGTAACGAGGTAAGGCGGTTTGGGCGGCGTGAGAAAGAACCACGCCCGGTTGTCATCGGTCTTTAAAGGGTACGCCCCCTCTCTGGTGAAAAGCGTTCCTGAACATTTACTCATAACCTTTTTGGTGCAAGCCAGTACGCACCACTGGCAGGAAACCCGATAATCGGCGCGGTATCCCAGGTCGTGAGCGTCCATAAACGACCGATCATTATGATACGGAAATTCTTTGACCGGATCACCCTTTGCGACCGGCTGGCCGCACCGGGTACAGAAAGTGTCCTCTTGCGCCGGCGTTAATCCGGTTTGAGACGGAATAAGGCCCAGGGCGGACATTGCCAGTTTAGAGGGATGATAATTATTAAGCATTTCCCCCTCCCCGGCCGTTTAAGGAAACAACCCGGCCCTTGCCCCTGGCTTTCAGGTATCCCAGGTGGTACACGCCCACCAGGGCCAGGGAAGTTTTGAAGGTAACTCCGACTGCGGCCAGAAAATACCGACCGCCATGTACACGGACAGGAACAAACCGCTCAACGGCAACATCCCCCAGGGTAAAATCCTCATCGACCGGCACCCCCATATAATCACAATGCAGGAGTATGTCCCGGCGGATGATCCCCTTGATCCGTTTGTGGACGGTTTTATTTAACTCGGTCTTTGCTTTCCCATACTGCTTACATTCTTGCCCGTACTGCTCATAATCGGCCTTTTTCTTCTGGAAAACCATCGTGGGCAGGATGTACTTCCACAGCCTGCCTGGATGTTTGGAGGCAACGCTATACCCTCCCCCCTGCCGATAGTCCCGGATTTGCTGCAGGTTGTATTGTCTCTGAACAATCTCGCTGATTAAATGACCGTTACCGGCAAGGTAGGCACATTCTTCCGCGCCAACGGCATAAATGACCCCATTGCGCCCCTGCTGCCCTACCCGGAAACCGGGGAAAGAACTGTTCAAGGTCTCCCCCTGGTCATCGTGATGGAAAACAACCGGATCAACCCGCCATCCACTTGCGGTACTGCCGGCGGCAAGCGCCGATCTGAAATTACCCTTTGCATTTGCCGGCAAAGGGATTTGCAAGCTATACCAACTCATATCATAACACCTCCTTCTTTTGCGCCCTTCCATTATGGAAGGGCCATTCATCTTATAAATTCTTCTGTTATCATCTGACGTGTGTTCTTTCAACGCCCCCTCAATACAAGAGGGCCATGCATCCGGGGAGATCCATTTTTTCCCTTTTTTTGGTCTTTCAACGCCCCCTCACTTTGAGAGGGCCATACATCTGGTTACATTGCTGAGAGTACCATCAGAAGCTGCTTTCAACGCCCTTCCCATAATGGAGGGGCCATTCATCGCAGACAACCGTTTTGGACTGTTCGACAATGCACCTTTCAACGCCCCCTCACCTTGAGAGGGCCATGCATCGGTCAACCCGGAACTCATGGTAAACACTGCCGATTTTCCCGGCTTTCCGCGAACCGCTCCCTGCGGTCATTCTTGCTTCACCTCCTTTGTCGCTGATCTCGAAAAAAGCCTGTTATTTCAACACACGCGAACCTGCCGGGGTTTTATGCCCGGCAGAGGTTCGCGGAAAGGGTGAGGGCGAACCACTTAGCCGGTAACACCTTATTTTCACATCAGGTAATCAATTTTGATTCTAAGCGTTACAGACATGCAGAAAGATAAACACAGGTAATCAGGAAATGCAAGGGCTTTCTTAAGTTTTCAAACCTAAATTGATTACCTTTAATAAAATCAGGCGATTAAGGAGAGGAAAAATAAAGAGGGGAGGGCACATTTTCAGCGATACGTCAACCAAAAATGTGCCCTGTCAGGAGGAACACCAACGCCTTTCCCTTGCGGAAAGGCCATGCATCATAACGTATAAATCTTGTGCAACTCCGGGCGCATCTTTCAACGCCTTTCCGTAACGGAAGGGCCACGCATCTTATTTACCGCCGGCAATAATTATATCTGCAATAGCATCATAAATGATGCGGCGGCATTCATCAAAAGAAGGTATTTTTTTGATGTTATCTGCCTCAAACGGTTTGAACTCCGTATACGGCAGATCGAGCGCACGACATAATTCATAATGCACTTCCGCCCTGGCCATCGAGTTGCAATCTTCTGATACCATCCTGGCGTATTTATCAATGACGTGACTATTTTTATGGGTCAGTAAAAACAACCGGCTCTTCCCGTGCCCTGTGTTGTCGCCGGTGGCCATAATATCCTGATACGCCAGCAGCATTTTTCCTGCAGGGCAAGATTTATCAAGATGGGCTGTCAATTTGCCCGATTCGCTAAATTCTTCCCCACACGCCCCGCAATGCAGCATCTAAGCCTCCGAAAATTTTTCTATATTTTCACTTAGTCCTTTAGCAGCTTGCCACCACTTGGTATCAATTTCCCGATACTCTTCAGCCGACAACACAGGCTCACCGGTGATTCTCGTATACATTTCGGCAGAGATACCGATAGTATCTATTATGTCCCCATTTTCCTCTCTTAAATCCAAAAGAAAGGGAGCATTTTTGATATTTACCCCTGCCGCCTCCGCAGCTTTCCGGGCATAATCAAGTTGTTCGTGTATGAATTTCCACCTCACCAGACCAAATCTTGACAGCAACTTGTCAATCATGCTCATTTTTCCTCACCCTGATTCACTTTTATGACTCTTTACCTAATGTACAAATAGCAAAATAGCAAGAAATTTTTCTGTTTTGCTATTTTCCAATATGCCAGAACTCTATCGTTCATCCCTGCCGCTCGGCCAGAAGATTTAAAAATCGTATTAAACTTTTCTCAAGAACGAATATGTACGAATCATTCGCCGCCATTTTTTCAAGGGCATCGTCATATAAAATACTTATGATTTCAGCCTTTTTTGCCGGACTTAAAATCATACTTGAGTTGCTTAGATGTTCTTCAACTTTGACGATGATGTTTTCAAGCAATCCGGTTTCAATGCCGGCTGAATTGTTCGG
This sequence comes from Desulfobacteraceae bacterium, assembly GCA_027025615.1. Lineage (GTDB taxonomy): Bacteria > Desulfobacterota > Desulfobacteria > Desulfobacterales > Desulfosarcinaceae > JALVQM01. The sequence continues at coordinate 8,305 of JALVQM010000057.1, forward strand.
CATGTCAATGGGGCCTTGGCCGGTGAACAGCCAGATATAGTTGACCTGAAGTATGTCGCAGACCATTTTAATAATGATAGCGTCAGGGACTCTTTTGCCCCTTTCATAAAGACCATAGGTATTTGTGTGTACACCGACCTTATGTGCCAACACTTTACGGGTGATATTTTTCCTCACCCTGGCTTTTTTAAGGCGCATGCCGAACTGAAGGCCGAATTGTTTCATGTCGATTTTATTACTCCTTCGTCACCGGGGAAATTGTCGGCATTGAAGATATTTCGGGATGGGTTGCCGGCGCGACATCTGTTTCATAAAGAAAGGAGTATTTGTTGCCCTGCAATCATTCATCAATTTACTTGCCCATTCCGGTTTCATAACTCGGGCATGAGGGCCGCTTTCGCCACCGACAATCACCCAATCCAGATACCGGAGATACGGCAACAGATTCACCGGGCCGAGCATCGGTTCAACACTGACAAATTTCACTCTTGCGTCTATCTTGAATATCAAATCAATCAGCCGGCGATTTGCCATTGTCTGATTTTCTGCAGTTACTCCGATCCAGACATTTACCAGGGGCCAATCATCAGGCAGCCTGGAAGAAATATTTTCCGGGCGTTTCGTCAAAATCTGGTAGGTTAAATGCGGCGTGGAACGCATAATGTCCCATGTCTCGTCCCGCCACTGGTCAGCTTCTTCAATAAAAAAATCCGACCAGGAGCAGACAAAAACCCTGGCCGGTTTTTTCCATTTGGTTGGCAGGTAAAAAGAGCCATCTTTTGACCTGTGGATTTTGGTTGGGTCTTGACCAAACCGTTTTTTATCCCGGTACATATAGCAATGCTCACAACCCGGTGACACCTTCCGGCAGCCCTGCCAGGGGTTCCAGGTATTGTCTGTCCAGGCGATTGCTGTATTTACTCCCATGATTACGCCTCATAAATCGTGTACTGGTGCCGGAGCCGGAGCCGAAGAAGCCTGTTGAACTCCTTGGCAAGAGCGGTCTGGCTGGAAAACCGGGTTGTCTGCAGCCGACCCCTGGTTCCGATTCTGCCCCAATGCCGGATCAGGACAAACCCGAACAGGTCCGGCACGATTCGTAAATTATAGAAAGCATTTCGGTTTTTCTCAGGTATTTGGCAAACCATACGAACAGACTGCATGACAAACTCTGTCGGCAAAACCGCCGATCCTCCCGTTTCTTTGTTTTTTTGTTTCTTTTTACACGCTGTTTCTTGATTTTTGGTTTCTTTGTTTTTTCTTCGTTTCTTGGCCGCAGGCCAGCCGTTGTAAGTGTTTTTGCTGATTGACGGTACACGGAGTATGTTTATTCAGCCGGCGAACAACATTATAGGCATCGTTTGTCACCGACCGGCCCCCCTGATCCATATCAACAATCAATATCAAAGTGTCACAGGTATAAACCAACTCAAAATCAGCCCCATTTTGAGTAACCATAGCTTGACGTCTCATCTTTTGCCTTTTTTGCTATTTTGCTTTTTATACAGATCGAAACATATCTCAAGCAACTCAACCAGTTTGAGTTTTGATTCAAAGGCTGTTCGCCGAAATTCTTCATCAAATTCCGGTGTGACCTTGGTGTTAAATGATACTGTCCGACCGGTTTTCCCCCTCACCGCCCTGGCCGGTGCGCTCTCCGGGGCATCAAGGACATTGCCGCCCTTTTTCTCTCGTTGAGGGAGACTTCCAAGTCTTTTGTTTGCCGCTTTTCTAAAATTAGCCATAATTTTTAACCTTGTTGCAAGTGTTCTATGATGCTTTCCAACAACTCATTAGCCTTATCATTCAGTGTTTTATACCGCGTCTCGGTGACGGACAGCCCGTTATTTTGGGCCAGCCTGTAAGCCGGCTTTTCAAGCAAACATCCGTCAAAAACCGAAAAGCCGGACTGAGTAATAAAATCCCGGCCATCTTGTATTTCCGCCGGTGTTGTCACCCGAACCAGGGCAAAAACCAGCTTTCGCTTGTCCACCTTTTTTTCCTCCAGGTCATAGGCCAACCTTATGGCCGGAACAAGGTCATCCCGACTGACACAGGTGGGCAAGATAACAAGATCGGCACATTGAGCCATTTTCAATGTGCCTTTGCTTGCCCGTGGAGTACCGTCAAGGACAAGCAAATCAAAACCTTCGGCACTCGCCAAAGCCTTATCAACATTATTAAAAATCTCTACCGAACCTACGGAATCAAACCCGTTATCAAGGCGCTGTCTGTGCCACTCAGCAACAGTCCCTTGCTGAGTATCCAGGTCGGCCAGCTTAACAGATAGCCCGCTTTTCCAGGCTTCGGTAGCTATCGCCCGTGACAACGTGGATTTACCGACACCGCCTTTTTGGGACAAACACGCTATAATTAAAGCCACTATTTCCTCCATTATAAAATTGACCAAACTATCAGCCTTTTTTCCAATATCGCACAAATTGGAAAAAAGGTAAACGGGAAAATTTTTTTCTATTTGGCTATTTACCTTTTTTGAAAAATGCGCTACGCTTTTTCTATATCGAAAAACACCATTTTACAAAAAGGACAACACTCCATGAGTAAAGAAAAAGACCGTAATTTCTTAATAGAAATCAAGAATGAAGTGCAAGAAGGCATGGATAAGAAAGACCCGGAACGCCTAAAATACGCAATTCGGATGTTGTCCGATTGGATTGACGAACTTAACGAGCATGAGCAAAAAAAAGCGTAATATGTGTCAACTGGAACTCCCCTTTCCTGTAGAATGTCAGCACAATAGCTGTTTTGTCACAATGGCCTATGTTCCGGCTGGTCTGGTCTGTGCAGATTGCGGGAAATTACTTTTCCAGTATTTGCCGCAATCCCCGGAGCAGCTTGGTTATGTGTCGGCAGATTGGGCATGGCATTATAGAGATGGACGACCATGGACAACAGCAAAATAGCGGGTGAATTATGAACTGCGTATTGAATCCGGAATATGACGAAGTGAGTCGTAAATTACAAAAAAAGACCGTGATCGCAAGGAAGCCCCACATTTGCGGCGAATGTGGGGCTGAAATAAATCCCGGCACAAGATATGAACTATATAAAGGCGTTTACGATGGATCAATTTTCACCTGTAAAACCTGCCTTGACTGTGTATCCATCAGAGAATGTTTTTTTCAAAACGGTATTTCACAGTTCGGAACCCTTCTTGATGATGTCTATGAACATATCGTCTACGAACTGGCCGGAGAGGTTGATTCCCGGTGTATTATCCCGTTGACCGACACGGCAAAGAAAAGGATTTTTGCCTACATTCAAGAGGCATGGGAAAGGCAATAAAGCAGGCAATCAAATGAAACAACAAACGATATTCAGCGTCCCGCTGATTAAGTACGCTCAAGCCGCCAAACGGGCGGAACGAATCAGGGCGTCCTGGAATTATGTTGGGGATGGCCAGGGCCAGAAATCGGGCAGCCATTACAGGTACAGCTGCCGGCGGCGGCGAAAAATTCTTGACGGAATTATTACAAATAATGCCCAGTTGGATGACCGGGTCGGCGGCTACAGTAATAGCCTTGATCGCCATTGCTGTCACCGGTGGTTTGTTGGCATTGGGAGACGAAAAAAATCGTTTTGTATTATTTTCCGTGTACATCGTCCTGGTCGCAGGGCTTCTCGTTATGGCAAATAATGTGCTTCAAACATTGCAAAATTCTTCAGGATCTTTACGATTATTTTGGTTTTCTTGTTTTTGATGCAGGGTAAGCTGGATAAAGGCAGGGAGAAAAAATTGAACAGGAGTAGATGTGATTAAAAATGACAGGCCCCAGGAGGCCAAGCCAGCTACACAGAAAGAACGTGAATTTTTCCTGGACCTGCTGGCGCGATATATCACGCCAAATCATGTTATCATCATGGATGATGAGGCCCGACGGGGAAAATATCATCACCAAGTCACAAGTGATAACGACTCGCAGGGTTGTCGACTGAATGCACCTGATATACCTGCTGTGGGAGGCATTGTACAGTATGACGTGTTCGTCGAGTGCCCACACTGCGGTGAACAATTGGCGTTAAATCAGTACCCATACAGCGACGACAGCACCGGGTATTCGTTGGCCGAAGATTCTTTAGGGTTGGCTCTGTTTGGCGCAGAGCGTAAACCGGCGCAATGGACAGGGTTGCACATTGAGTATACATGCTGCAAATGTCATCAGAAATTCCGGCTCGCTACATTGGAGATATGAATTTTTTAACAGGAGAATGAAATGAGCGACATGGAGCATGAAGTTTTTGCGCTTTACCCTTACGGTAAAGCGGCATTAAAAAAACTTGGGGAAGTGCCGGAAAACTTCAGACTATTTTACGCTGGCTGGCTTGGCCCTGATCCCACAATTGCAGGTACGATGAAACTACGTGGAGCAGTATTTCGGAGGGCAAAGACCGGGATAAACAAAGGGAAAATGACAATCATGGTTCCAGGTACTCAGCGTACTGTCTATATCAACAAGGTTGATATAGACGAATATCACAACATTCAATAAATAAAAAAATCCGCAGTCACCACAAAAAAGAAAAAAAGAAAAACTGACAAAAAGACAAAAAAAAAGCCACCCCCTAACGGGGGCGGCTATCGTTTAGGAAAAACAATCCCTGAAAACTCACAAACCATTTTACGGTCAACCGCAAAACCTAAAAACTAACTAAGGTTAGGGTTAAGTTGATTATTTCACAATACAAATGTTGGTTCATAAGTGCATTCATGGTGTTCTCCTTGAAAAAAGTTAAAAGATCAGCCGTTCACAACCTTTGTGTCAGCCTCCTGCTTCAATTCAGCCATTCTCTCCGTTAAGTACCAGAGGGCCTGATTCAGTTTGATATTGCGGTCAATGGCCTTGACGGGTCTGGTGGTTACATTCCGTAACCGTCCGTTACTGCCAATTTTACGGCCCTTTAATCCGCCCTTCATTACGTTTTCCTGGACTACATTAAACAGTGTCCAGAGGTCTTTGCCCTTATCATCATACCGCCGCTCTTCAAGGAGCTGGTGCGGCTGGATCGGGGCATCATTGATAGCCTGTACCAATTCCTCATTGGTCTTGCTTTGCGCCCCATAAACCAAACCGAGGGCGGTCTGAGCAAATATGCTACGTTCGTCCGGGGTCATCTCGATAACCTTCATCTCGTCAACCCGGTCGGCAATGGTGCCGGCAGCTGCAGCAATCTCTCTCGCTGAATGGACAAAATCATCCGGCTTGAAACCGATATGCTTGTGGCTGAAGTTGGCAAACTCGGAGGCCACCATCAGGCCATTGCCGCATATCTGCCTCCAGACCGAGGCAATTAGCTTGAAAGCACAGCCACGGTCATGGGAGTTATAAAGTACAATGTCAACCCGTTCACCGTCAAACGAAAGGCCGTTCTTGGCAAAACGGATCATGTGCTTCTGGTATCCCTCCCGATCTGCAATGCGGACAGAACTCTGCTCTGCATGAATGGGTTCCCATCCAGCGTCACGAAGCAGATCCACGGCTGTCAGAGTGGGCACAAATGAATAACGGGATGATACTCCGTCAATCGGTTCAAAGGAACCGGCTGCAGGGGCAATATTTATAATCTGGCTGTTTGTTAATGGGATAGGTGCTGTCATTGTCTTGTCTCCTTATAAAAGATTGAAATAAAAAAAGGGACAAGACTCCCCCCAGGGGCGACTTGCCCCTTTAAAGGGATTAAAACTGCAGTTGGGTTTAATCAGCTAAAATTCTTTCGCCTTACGCTCTTGTTCCGCTGCATAAGAGTTGGGAAATAGCTGTGTTTTTGTATTCGCAACCAATGCGATTCCATTACTTTCATGATAAATGGGATTGCCGGCAATAATGGCCGGAATTTGCTCTATAGCTGCTTCTCGAACAGCCTCTTCCTGGTCTGCAAGCTCCATGCTGTGAGGTACAGAACACTGAACATTGTACCACTTGCCTTGAAAAGATACCTGCCACCAGCCAGAACGAAAACCGCCACTCCCGGCAGGGCCGTTAGAGACGTTTACCTTCAAATCTTGTCTTAATGCCTTTTGATTTGCCTTTTCATTTTCAGCATAATACTCTTTCGCCTCTTTCAGAGCCCATCCCGCCAATATCAGAACATCAGCATTGTCAATTCCATGCTGTGCGGCAGGCTCAGAAGGCTCAATACAAATAGAGTCATTTATTTCAGGATCGTCGCGGTCAGGAAGAATTACACAATAAGCACCCAAGGCATGGCGCCTAATACCTAACTCGACCTTTTTCCCATCCTTCGGATGAACTATTCCCGTCTCAATAACAAGATAATCATCCTGATAATCCTTTATCACTTTCATATTACTCATCCTCCATTTTTCAATTTTCAGCTAACGCCGAGCATTGCGGGTTGTCTTGATCCGTTATTTACAGACCGGTGTAAGCTGATATTGTTACCATCAGCCTGCCCCTGTCGAAACGATGAAACTTGGCCTCCTGGTCGTTACTGGTTAAACTTTTCAAACGCTGCTTCAATTTCAGAAGCCAGCGTGTAAGTAGTGTCTGACTTATTGATTTTCTGATTGCGGAGGACGTTAAACGCATTAAGCGATTTTTGAAGCAACCGCCGGTATTCGTTACGCTCTGCGACCAGACCACGAATCTGTTTCCTGTCACATTCCGTCATTATCATTATCACACCCCATTATCCATTGCTCTATAAGTCCATAGGCTTCCGGTCGCTTAATAAACCGGAAAAAACCGCCGTTTGCGCCGATATTTCCAACCATGTAAACTGCATCGTCTTGGGCAACGGCTGTAAACCGTTGTGCCTCATGGATCGGCGCAATATTTTGACTGGTATGAAT
>JALVQM010000057.1:15146-19976 GCA_027025615.1 Desulfobacteraceae bacterium
GGTATGAATATCAAAAATCTCGGTGCAGTCAGCTTTCTGGACTATCAAAACCTCTCCATCTTTTTTAAGAGATTGCAGAAGCGGTTCGGGATATTTCGGAATAAAATTTGACGGAAATGTTTGTTGTTGAATTGTTTGTTGTTGAACTTGTTCCATGGTCTTGCCTCCATTTTAAGGAATAAAAAAAGGGCAAGACTCCCCCCAGGGGCGGCTTGCCCCTGTCGGGTTAATTTTGTTCTCGTTGGTTAGTCGATTTCGTTGAGGTCGGTTATTAAGGCGGAACCGACAATGTGGTCTCCTGGCTCACCACCAGCCATTTCAAGCAGAACGGTAGCTTTCGGATTGATAAAAGTAGCCATCGGATTGATAAAATGGCGTTTGAGTTTGCCGTTTTCATCAATCCACATTATGCGTCCGTCGTGCAGTTGAATAATCTGCACACAGGAGCATTCCAGAAGATTATACATTTCTTCCAGCGTAAATATCTCGTTTTTGGGGGTAACAGATAGCTGCTCCCCATCGGGTTTGATTAACGTAGCCATTTGAACCTCCCTCATTGACACGTCCGCATCCAACAAAGAAGAATCTTGTGTGCTTCGCGAGAATCACAATCAAATTCATCCTGCAGGTACGGAGCAGCAGCCATCATGTTGACAGCATTAGTTTCACGTAAATTATCAAGAAACACTATATGCTCCTTGGACAAAGGTTCAGGCTTATGGTTTTTATTTTTGGATTTCATTTTTTTTGCCTCCTCAGTTTGTAGAGGAACCAATACCCCGGCAGGGGAAGGGTTCCCCTGTTGGGTTATAGTTTTTCTGGAATGTTAATAGGCGTTAACCAGAGTAATGTCATAATCATCGGCACCGTAAATATCCAAATTACGTTCTGCCCAAGCATGTGCTTTATCCCTGGCTTTATCCTCGTCACGTTCTGGATGTTCTGTTGCTTTAACACGGGTATCAAACCCTTCTTTTGCAACTAAAACGGCATTATCCATAAAAACGATCTCATAAGAGAAACCACTAACATTATCGTTCATTATTGCACCTCTTAAGCCGCCTTCTCTCTTACCTCGGCCAGCACAAAATTTGCTGCTGATTTTGGTCGATAGATGCGGATTGGTTTTTTGTTGATTTCACCACAGCCTTTTTTGTCGTACCAGCCGACCTTTCGCCCGGACCAGTATACGCCACCATCTTTAAGTTCAAAGCGGTTGCGATTAACATAGACAACTGCGCCGTCATTGCGGACATACACCTTGCCCCGCACGATATATTCATACGTGACCGTGGTGGTTCCGTTGGCGGTTGTAGTGGTTGTGGTGGTTCTGATCGTTGTGGTGGTCTGGACGTTGGGGTTGTCTTCATCCAAATCCTGGCCGGCAATCAGTTCGCACTGCTTGTACCGGTTCCAGGCATCGTCCAGTTTATCAACGGTTTTCTTGCCGGTTAATGCCTTGGCAAGCTCATACATGATGGAATTATCGGAATTTGACAATGCAGCCAAGCCCTTGTCGGACAACTCACCTTCAACAGCCAGTGATGTTTCCATCTTCTGGGCCATCAATGAGAGCGCCTTTTCCTGCATGGAACTTGCGTAAGCCATATAAAACACCCGTACCGGCTTGTCCTGGCCAATGCGCCATGAACGGCGACTGGCCTGCCGCAGAGTGAATACAGAGTATCCGCACTGAAAGAAAATGATGGTTGGAAAGTTCAGCAAATCCAGCCCGGTTTTAACCAGATTGGGATTGCATAACAGGCAATCATACTCACCTGTGGCCATCTTTTCCTCAAGCCATTCTTCCCGATACTCGGGCCTGACGGCCTGACTTCTCAGGATCAACGGTGAAAATCCGTTTTCCGTGAGCTTTTCTTCCAGTGTCGGCAACAAATCCCTGGTTCCGGTATGCTCCAGAAAGACAGCGACCTTGCGCCCCTGTTTACGCTCTGTTTCGAGTACCTCCAACAAGCGTTCTTCTTTGGGAAGCAGGTCAATATCAAGACCAGGAGCAGAAGCAATCAACTCTTCTTCACCGTTTTTCTCCAGGGTAATCTGTTCGGGCAATCGGCAACCATCGGGATACGCCAGCAAAGACTGGAGCATTTTACCCAAAAGCCGCATGTCGCCACGGGCCAAAGCCTTTGTCGTTTCGGCAACCAGGTCTTGAGAGAGCTGGTCATACTCTTCCGTTTGTTCATCATTCATTGTCACCGGCACGATAATTTCATCGTATTCCGGCAGGGCTTCACTTATCTCGGCAAGCCGCACAAACACCGAACAGTCAAGCAGTAAATCCGGCAAAAGCACCGGAGAAATACCCGGAATTTCTTTAACTCTGGATCTGCCTATCTTGCGGCCAATGCTGGCCGCATTAAGACTAACGGTGACATCTTTGGAATCGTAAGTACGTTCCACGATCCCATATTGTTCGGCAAAATGCATAGCGCGACCATATTCAAAACCGGCTGCTTGCATTTTTCTCGGAAACATCCGCCACAAGAGATAAAACAAATCCCTTGAGTAGCCGCCCATCAAAGTACCAGTCAACGCCAGTACCTTTTTCGACCGGGCAATTAAACAACTCATTGCCTGACCCTGGGCAGTACCTCCGCCTTTGAGTTCATGCACCTCGTCAAGAATGAGGAGATCAAAGAAGTTTTTCGGAAAAAACCGCTTGATAAACTCGGCTTTGGCGAAGCGGCGAATTTTATCCTTGTCTGCCATCCACATCCTGGCCCCGCAATGCTCACAGGTGGGAGCCTTATCGGAAGCGGAACATTCAACTACTTTTCCGCATTCGGGACAGCATTCAGCACCACGGCGAATAACAAGCTGCCGTTTGCGCTGAAAATGCAGTTTTGCCCGTTCTTTGCCGATAACCCATATTTCCGTGCCGACTGGCCGGGTAGGGTGAAACTTGTGGGCAAGAAGCTGTTCCATGCTTTTATCATTCAAATTAAAGCAGATACAGCCCGGTATGGTTTCTTCTGCCTCCCTGATCCACTTTTTTACAAGATGACCTGGACATTGAATAAGAATTCTTTTGGAAGGCTTTGGAATCAAATGAGCGACCGCAATTCCCATAAAGGTCTTGCCGGTGCCCATTTCGCCGACCAAAAAAACAGCCTTTTTGTCTTCCTTGAAAAAAGCCCTGGAAACAGGGAGTACGCCTTTTTTATTTTGAGACTCAAACGGGGGACGAATGAGTTGTTTCAGTTTTTCCCTGGCCGCTTTATCCCAATCATCTTCGTCTTTCGGCGAATAGATCGGATTAACTTTTTTGGAGAACTCGGCTTTTATTTCATCGCCCCATTCTTCCAAAAAATCGGCCAGCTTTACTATCTTTTCTGTTGGCTCGGAAACTTCATCCTCTAATGCGGTTTCCGGTTCAACAACTGTAGCAGTGGTCATTGTTTTCTTCCTCCACGTCTCCGGGAGAAGAAAACAATACCCCTACGGGGAATCGTTATGCTTCCCCGGAGGTAAGTTTAAATTTCTGTCTTACGCCGGCACCCTTCTTCCGTCAGAATATATTGCGCCGGTGTTAATGCGCACAATAACCGTCTCTTGACGTGGCCGAATTGCCGTGGCTACGGCAAAGCCATAGTTAAGAAGGCAAAACGGATCAGAGGACCAGCCGGCAAACCTGATAAGGTCATAAACAAGCCGTCCTCTTTCACGTTAAATACCCAAGAGAAATACCTTCAAGTATTTGCTCCTGGATTACCTTTTCTTCTGGAAAAGAGACCATGTATGCCTCTTTGATTTGGCTTTCCTCAAAAGAGGAAAAAGTAAACAGTTTTTCAGGTTGCATGACCTCTTCCCACAACCATTCCTGCCATTCCGGCTTCATTGGCGTGGTAGAGATCGCATCGAGCTTCAAATATGCCCGGTGCTGTACCTCTTTAAGGTCTTGGGCGAAAACAACAGCCGTTCTGTCAACTTGTTTATTATTCTTGGTAAACATATTGGCGTCTGCCATAATCTTTAACACCGCATTGTCGTGAATTTTACGCGAAAAACAGGTTGCTGGATGATCCGAAAACCTAAGAGTACAAAGATCATCTGAACCCGATTGCATAAACCGGATGCGGCATGATTCCCCCTTAAACAACAGGGACGACATCGCCTGTACGTTGGCAGGAGTTCCTATGAGATCAAGAAAAACGGCGATAAATTCACCATTCAGGTGTAAACATATCAGGGTATCGCAATAAGCGATAAATCCAGCCGCCCTGATTTTTATATAAGGAAATTGTAAATCCATAATTGCCTCCCAAAAACAATCACGGGGAGACATTCCCTACGGGGAAGGCTCCCCGTGAGGGATTTTTTTTAAGATGAATGATACGAATGGAATGCGGTCAACTCCACGCTGATCCCGAGCTTGCGACCAATTTTAACGCATTCCCAACAGGGAAAACGATTGGTGGACTGGTACAAGACATTTTCCCGTACCTGTTCCAGGGTGGTCGCCCCGGTTTCACGCAGATGCTGCTTTTCTTTTTTGGTCAGCTTTTTTCGCCATTGCATGGCTACCACCTCCTACTGTACCGTGAAAATTTCAACGGCATTGAGATCAATGACCTTGATTGATGGCCGATGACTACTTCGGGTTTTAATGGTGCCGGCATCGTTATCATCGCTACGCACGTCAATAACATCTTCACTGCTGGCAACAACGCCCTTGATAATCAGTTGTCGGCCATTTTTTTCAATGGCTCCGTTCATATAACCGCCGGCCAGAATAAAAGCCTGTTGGCCTTTTTTAACCGGGGTTATCGGTCTTATAATATTATTTTCCCTGGGCGTTAAATTCTGCAA
>JALVQM010000058.1 GCA_027025615.1 Desulfobacteraceae bacterium
CATGGCAGCCGTGGTCTCAGGTTGCCAGCAGTTTGATCCCAAGGTAAATATTGCGGCTGTAGTGCTCAATCGGGTCGCCGGTCCAAGACACCGGAAAATCCTGACCGACAGCATAGAAAAATTTTGCAGGATTCCTGTTGTCGGTGCAGTCCCCAAGCTACGGGCCGGTAAAGGTTTCCCGGAACGCCATATGGGACTGGTACCAACACCTGAACATAGCTGGGCCAGGCAGGCTGTTGATCAAGTATCCAGGATTGCCGAACGTTACCTGGATCTTGATAAAATCGAAGCCCTTGCGCTGGGAAATAAAGATCCATCAATACAGGCAACAGGCGATCCGGTGAAAGCGGATCCAGATTTGCCCCTGGCCAAGACCTGCCCTGGACACTGGGCCCAAACCGAGCCTGTCTGCCGTATTGGTGTTCTCTGTGACTCGGCCTTTCAATTTTACTACCCTGAAAACCTTGAAGCTCTTGAATGTGCAGGAGCTCGTCTGGTTTTTACAAGCCCGTTGACAGATAAAACTTTGCCCGATGTTGATGGACTGTATATCGGGGGAGGGTTCCCGGAAACCCATGCAGAAGCACTTTCAGCCAACCGGGGATATAACAGACGCATTAAAGAATTGGCCGAAGCCGGCTTTCCGATCTATGCTGAATGTGGTGGTTTGATGTACCTGGGACAGGCATTGGTCCTTGAAAACAACACCTATCCCATGACGGATGTTTTACCCATAGTGTTCGGGTTTTCAAAACGCCCCCAGGGCCATGGTTACACGGTTGTCAAAGTTGAAAACGACAATCCCTACTTTGAAAAAGGCACCCTGCTGAAAGGTCACGAATTTCACTACTCAAACATAAAGCAATGGAGCGGCAACCCTGATGACCTAGTATTCAGCATGCAACGGGGGCATGGCATAATCAACGGCAAAGATGGCCTGTGTCATAAGAACGTTCTTGCCACCTATACCCATATCCACGCTCTCGGCTGTCCCCAGTGGGCCCCAGCCCTGATCAAAGCAGCCTTGAAATTCAAATCTTCATCTTCAAAAACAATTGCAGAATAGCACCGGGCAGTATCGTTCAGATCCAAATCCACCGGGCATGGTTGCCTTGCAAAGCAAAGGTCCGGGGAAACTGAAGTTTCCCCGGACCTTGCTTGTATCATAATTTTATTGAATCTTTTTTACTTTTTTTTCTTCTTTGGATGACAGGCGGAACATTTCTGCGGTGCTGCCTTGGTCTTGTTTTTCTTGTTGTAAGCCTTGTGGCAACCAATACAGTTTTTGTGCAGGGCATTGGCATGGTAGGCCAGTTTTTCTTTTTTGGATTTCCCTTTGGCCTTTTTACCTTTCAGCTCACCCGGTTTGTTATGACAATCAAAGCATTTTTTAACCGTATCTCCTTCTTTCAAATCGTTTCTTGGCTTGCCCTGATCATCATGGTGACATTCTCCACAAGCAACTTTGTGCTCTTCCACATGCTTTTTGTGGGTAAACTGGACAACTCCTTTTTTAAGCTTGTATGGAGAATAGACCTTGACGACATCAGGCATGCCGGCCGCCATAGAAGTGGCGGCAATGAAGGCGACGGCACAGCCAACAACCAGCAACATCAAGAGTAGATTCCTGTTTTTCATAAAACCGATTCACCTCCTTGTCTTAAGTTTTAGCCATAACCCGCTATTTTCTACCAAGTGCAAAAACAGGTGTCAATGCTTATGATTCCAACTTCTTGCGATATTTCTTCAGCATTTTCCACTGGCCGTAACAACTAGGCCAGGCCCGGGCACCGCTTTTTCTCAAAAGTTTTTCACCTTTTTTTAAAGGGACACCCTTACGCAACAGGTAGGCCAAAAGAAACGTCCCTGTCCTGCCGATGCCGAAACGGCAATGCACCAAGACGCGCCGGCCCCGGGCTTGCTGATTTTCTACCCAATCCAAAGCCTGCTCCAGGGATTCCATCTCAGGTGCGCATTCATCCACGATCGGAAGATAATAAACTTCAAAGCCGGCCTTGTCTTCAATGTCGTGCAAATCACAATACTCTGCGCAGAGATTCACTATGGCTCCAATTCCCTTGGCCTGAATAAGTTGCAGGTCATCATAGGACATGGGTGCATGGCCTGCAGCCAACATATCGGTAATCCATGAAATACTGTATTCGTTCATGACGCCTTTCGCCTAACTTGGTTAAAAACAACCAGACCTTGTTCAGCAGGCAGTGGGTTGTTTCTGATTATCTGGCGGCAATCCGTAACTAATTGCTCGAAGAAAAATCATAGCGTCCCTTTAAAAAATCATCAACCAAGCCTGGGAGGTCACTTTTATTTTTCAAATACATGTCCATCAGGCGGGTAGCGCCCAGCAAGCGACCCAGAAAATCCAAGGCTTTGTCCTGTTTTTCAGCAGACATGTCATTTGCCTGGGCATCGACCATATCACCTGTACGCTTGACCTCAAAGCCAAACTTGAGCAACACCTGCTCCAGGAATTGTGCTCGCAACATCCTTTTTTCCATCTCGGCTCCACCGCCGGCAAAACGAAAAAGAACGTGATTTTTGCCTTCTTCCCTGGAACGCATAGCGTCCACGACCACAAAATGGTATCCAAACGTGAAATTCAGTTTGGTATAATTCCGGGCAACCATGGCGTGACTGGCAAACATGGCTGCATCAGCAGATACAATTCCGCCACCCATAACAATTTTGTCATGGGAGGACCAATCAAAGTGCACACCATATTTCCACTTAATTCCAGGGTGAGACAAGCCCTTGAATAGAGCAAGCAGGGGCTTGCTCTTAACGTCATCCAGGGAAATAATCTTCTTCCCGGAGGCTGTGGCAGCCAAACCACCTCCCAAATCAACCACCAGGATTTGCAAGGGTATACCGGTCCTTAGGGTTTTTGAACCCTGAATTTTAAAAATTCTCCTCTGGTGCTGGGAAAAAATTTCGTCCACCGCTTTCTCGTGGGCAAAGCGAATTATATCATGCATGGATCTGCAGCCTTCCGGTTGAAAATCAGCAGAACCGGGATCATTGAGACTCAGGGGAGATATGAACTCCAGGATAAAAGCCAGTCTTCTCATGAAAGGATTATCGCTTTGATAATTCCACTGGGCACAGGAACTTTCAAGCATGGTATCAACTTTGCCGTCAAAGACCTTCCCCTCGTCGGCATTGACGGTAACAATTTTACCATCAGTAAGAATTGACGTGGCACCTCTGGCCTGCACAACCAGGGGTATTCCAAACTCCCTGGCAACCGAAGCCAGATGTCCGGCCTGACTGCCTTGCTCTGCTACAATGGCCTTAACACGATGAATATACGTGACATACCGGGGTGAAGCGTTGCTTACCACAAGGATCGATCCCAGGGGTACTTCAGCCAAGGAACGGCCGGGTAACATTCGAAAAACAGGCCCGGCGGTTATGCCCAGCGAAGCCGCAATCCCACCTTCCAGCAGGATACTGTTGGGAACATCTTCGAATTCACATTGCCGGCGTTCAAGGCCTTGATTAACGGAATTCTGCAATGGCCTGGTTTGCAGAAGAAACAGCCTGCCACTCTGATCACTGGCCCACTCTATGTCCTGTGGAGATCCGAACCTGGCTTGAAGCTGCAGGGCCCACCTTGCAAGTTGCCGGCACGTGGCTTCATCAAGCAGGGATCCTGAAGAAAAATCAACTCCAGCCGTCCCGCTTTGTTCCAGTTGGGCACGGTTCAGGCTAACTTTCTCAGCTGAAGCACTGCCGTCTACCAATTTTTCTCCCAGTCCGGCAACGGCGTAAATCGACATCTGTTCCGAATCCTCTCCTGAAACCCCGGCACCGTACACAACCCCGGCCTTTTGAGCATCAACCATGGCCATAACTATCGCCGCCATGGGTGTTTCGCTGTCTGCATATCCCTGTTTAATTCTGTATACCAGCGCTTCGGGACTATATCTGCTGGCTACTATTTCAAGATAAGCTTCCCAGGCATTCTGCGGCTTTACGTTAAGAATTGAGCTATATTGTCCGGCAAAAGATACGTTACTGTCTTCGCCAACGGCACTGCTTCTTACAGCCAGGAGTAAATTTGATCCAAGCCTGTTTTCCAAAACACCCAATTGGGTCTCGACCTGATTTTTCACCTCCGTTGGGATTTTAGCCTGCCTGATAAGTTCCATCAGTCTTTGAGATACCCGCTGAACAGAACGTGTATCTTCAATATCCAACTCGTTCAGCCGGCGATCGATCTCTGCCTGCAAAGCGTTAGCCTCGAATAAAGCACCCATGGCCCCGGTTGAAACAACAAATCCTGGCGGTACAGGCAATCCCATAGCAACCATGTCAGCCAGATTGACCGCCTTTCCTCCCCACAAGGCCATTTTTTTGCTGTCGATTTCCGTCAGGGCGCCTGCATAAGGTGGACCATTTGGAAGTGCTGGAGTATCAAGAAAATATCTTGTGTAGCTGTCAAATTTTTTGAAATAATTCTGTAGAGCTGCATATTTAACAGGCTTCAGCCTGCTGAGTGCCTCAACAATCCTGCCCACACTTTCGGCCAACAACTGATAATTGTGATTAATCTGGGTCAGATCGACCGCTAGCTGCCGGTGATATATCTCTTCCAGACGGGCCATATGCCTATGGGCCTGCCGGTCTGCCTCTAATAGTTCTTTGAATGCCTCGAATTTTTCCTTTAAAACTGCCTGAGGAGCTGCAATTTCTAAAACCAGGCGTTTTAAAAAAGCGTTCATTTGCCCCATGGTTACTCCTTCCTGTATCAGCAATTCATTATGTCTGGATGTTACCCAAACATAAGCAGGTTGGAGACACTTGGCAAAAAAACAGGGGTTGTTAAGCTAGTCGGATTCAGGAGTTTCAGCTGCTGTTTTCCGGTCTGCCCTGGGACGACCGAAAATTCTGGCACCAATAATGCTGACTTCGTAAAGCAGCATCAGGGGCAGGGCCATCATTATTTGGGTTACCACGTCCGGAGGGGTTAAAATAGCAGCACCGGCAAAGAAAATCAGAACGGCATATTTCCGGTTCTTCTTTAAAAATTTAACTGTTACAAGCCCAAGTCGGGCCAGGAAGGTGATTACCAGCGGAAGCTCAAAAACCAGGCCGAAAGCCAGCAGCAATTTCGACGAAAAACCAAGATATTCTTTCATGGATGGCATCGGGCGAATGTTCTCAGTGGCAAAACCGAGAAAAAATTTGAAGCCCCATGGAAAAACGATAAAATATCCGAACAATGCCCCACCTACAAAAAACAGAGTCGAAAGCAGAACTATGGGCAGCAATAATTTTTTTTCCTTGTCGTAAAGGCCGGGTGCCACAAACATCCAGAACTGGTAAATGATCACCGGTGAGGCCAATATCAAACCGGCAAGAAAAGACACTTTTAAAAAAGTGAAAAAAGCTTCAGGCAAGCCAGTGTAAATCAGAGTCTGTCCCGGGTCCATGACTTTTACAAGGGGGCCTACCAGAATACCGAAAAGCTTCTCTTTAAAACCATAAGACAATACGAAGCCGATCGCCACAGCTATAAAGCACACGATCAGGCGTTTGCGTAGTTCCTCCAGATGGGCCGTAAACGGCATTTTTTCTTCTTCGCTCATGGATACCAAACTGCTTCAGCTTTCGGAAATATCCGGTTTGTCGTGTTCTGCCACCTGTGTACCGCGTTTGCCCTCCGGATCCGAATCTGTGCTTTGATCCTTGTCATCGGCTTGATTCATCTGGCTGAATGCCTCCTGCACCTTTCCCAACTTGTCTTCAGGGCCGCTTTGGGATTCTCCTTCCTGTGGCACAGCATCAACCAGATCAGAACCTGTTTCCACCGTTTCCTTGATATCCTTGCCAAGTTCATCAAGGCTTTGCTTGACATCGCCCAGTCCGGTTTCACGTTCGATACTTTCCTTGATATCACTGGTGGCCCTCCTGAACTCTCCCAAAGCTCGACCCATGGAACGAGCAAGGTCGGGAAGCTTTTTGGGGCCGATCACGATCAGGGCGATGGCCAGGATCATCAACATTTCGGGCATCCCGATACCGAACATTGTTTTTCTCCTTGGTGTTAAGCCGCCAAAAAATCAGAAAAATCTGCAAACGGCTAAAGTAATAATTTGTACGGGGTTTGCCATGGGGTGTCAAGACCGGACTTTTTCCGAATCAATCAAGATCAGCGGTTTTGAAATTCCATTTTGCTCCAAGGGACCCCGGTGGCAATACCGGGAGCATATCAAGGCTTCAAAACCAGAAAGTACAATTGGCCCGGCTCCTGCATATGACCGGCAGCAATACCGGCATAGGGTCCCGACCCCCAAAAAAAATCCGCCCGTCCAGCCCCCCTTATTGCGCCACCGGTATCCTGGTTAAGGGCAAATCCGAAATATCCAAGCCATCCTGCGACCTTGCCACTGGCGGTGGCTGCCGGAATGCGTGTGACCACATAGCAAATAGCGGCCGGGGGAAACAAGCGCCTGTCTGTCGCCAGGGACCGGCCAGGGGTAAGGGGAACATTGATCGAACCCAGGGGGCCTTCCTTTTCTATTTTAAAAAAAACATAGCTGGGATTATAGCTTAAAACCGCATCTAGTTGCTCCGGGTTTTGTTCGAGATAATCTTTGATGGCTTGCATCGACATATTTTCCAGGGGAATTTTGCCCTGATCGATCAAAAGCCGTCCTATACTGCGGTAAGGATGACCGTTGGCTCCGTCGTAATGCACATTGATGCTGGTTCCATCGTCGAGATATATCCTGCCTGATCCCTGAATCTGAAGAAAAAAACGGTCTAACCGGCTTTTTACCCATGCAATCGGTTCTGCATTTTCCAGCATTTCTTCCCGTTTGTTGATCTGACTGCGCTCCCAGTAAGGCACCATCTTGTTTCCCGCGATTCGGCCTACCAGTTGACGTCCCTTGAAATCTTCAGAAAACAACCCTAAATCTATGGTTACCATATCCTTGGGGCGTCGATGTAAGGGTACAGGATACTTGTCGCTTTTTTCCAGGCTGCCTTGCAGTTCAGGTTCAAAATAACCGGTATAAAGCACATTGCCCTGTCCCTGGCGACCGGCTGCCCTGTAAACAAGGTAGTTCTGTCTGATGAAG
>JALVQM010000059.1 GCA_027025615.1 Desulfobacteraceae bacterium
TTCTCCCCTGAACCCCGGGCGTACCTCAACCTCGTGACACCGCTCTGCGGTGTCACGTACTGGTTGTGCCCGCTCTGCGGGCATGGATGATTATGTGCTGAACATACGAATAATGAAAAGTAGATTGTCCAAAAATACAGCCATATTTATTGGTGTGTTACGAGGTCTGAAAATATGTTTACTGGCCGGTCAGTTGGCCTGCTTTTGCAAAAAACTTGCGCTTTATCTGCCCATTTTGTAGTCTTATTTGAGTTTTTGGGGAACATTGAGGTTATTGCTTGAACTGTAGGCAGATTGCGCAGGGAATGTTTCGGGAAAAAGAGCAGCCGAAGACGGTGCCATGAGTACCTGTTTTGTCGCTGAATTCTTTGGGGGTACACCTGATTTTCCCCTGATTTCCTGCCACGGCATCTCTGGCCGGAAAGCGATTTCTTATCACCTCACCTGACTGCACAGGTATCGACGGTCAGGTGACGACGAATTTGACGCACCGGTGGATCATTACTGCAAAAAACATGCTGTTCCCCGAAAGGTACCATGAAGAAACTTCCCATAGGCATCCAGACATTCAGCGAGATCATGGAGGATCAGTATGTCTATGTTGACAAAACCGGCATAGCGGTTGATCTGGTTGAATCCGGAAAATATTATTTTCTCTCCCGGCCCCGCCGGTTTGGTAAAAGTCTTTTCATCTCCACCCTTCAGGCCCTGTTCGAAGGACGCCGTGAGCTATTTACAGGACTTGCCGCCCATGACAGATGGGATTGGACCACAAAATATCCGGTCATTAAATTAAGCTTTGCCGGGGTGGCCAGAACCGTTGCCGACATGAAGCAGGATGTTGATAATATCCTGAAGACAAACCAGAAACGGTTGGGAATCCAGTGTGAAAATACAGAAGACATCGGTGGTTGTTTTTATGAGTTAATTGAAAATACATCTGAAAAATACCAGCAGAAAGTCGTCATCCTGGTGGATGAATACGACAAACTCATTCTTGACAACCTCGACCAGGTGGAGATGGCCAGGGAGGCCAGGGAAATCCTCAAGGATCTTTATACCACCATCAAGGACAGCGACGAATTTATCAAGTTCGCCTTTTTGACCGGGGTGAGCAAATTTGCCAAGGTCTCCATCTTTAGCGGCCTGAATAACCTAAAAGATATTACCCTGGATAAACGGTATGGCGCCATTTGCGGATATACCCAAAATGAGCTGGAAACCGTCTTTGCCAACCACCTCCACAATGCCGATATGAACAGGATCAGAGAGTGGTATAACGGGTTCAATTTCCTTGGTGAATCCGTTTACAACCCTTTTGACATCCTGCTGTTCATTGATCATGATTTTGAATTCAGGAGCTACTGGTTTGCAACCGGCACTCCAACCTTTCTGATCAAACTCATTCGGCAACAGAACTATTTTATTCCAGGGCTTGCCGACCTCCGGGTCAACAGCAGCCTGGTCGACTCCTTTGACATAGAAAACATCAAGCTGGAACCGATCCTGTTTCAGGCGGGATACCTGACAATCAAGGAAGTGAATGAATTGGAATTCGGCGGCTACGAGTACCTGCTGGGAATGCCCAATAAAGAGGTGGCAATTTCACTTAACGATATTCTCATCCAGTATCTGACCGATGAAGCACAATTTACCACTACCAAATCAGCTCTCTATACCGCGCTGAATACAGCTGACCTGACGCAATTGGAACAAACCCTTACCTCCCTTTTTTCCTCCATCCCCTACAACAATTACGTAAACAACACAATCAGCAGTTATGAGGGATATTTTGCAAGCGTTGTCTATGCCTACCTGGCCGGCCTGGGGCTGGATATCATAGGCGAGGATGTGACCAGCAGGGGCAGGATTGACCTGACGATTAAAATAAACGATACCATCTATATCCTGGAATTCAAGGTCGACGGCGACGGCAATGCCCTGGAACAGATCAAACGAAAAAACTACCAGCAGAAATACCTGTCTGAAGAGAAAAATATTTATCTGATCGGCATTGATTTCAGCTCCGAAACAAAAAACATTGCCCAATTTGCCTGGCAACAGGTACATCAGAAGAATTGTTCATGACAGGAGGAATGCATCGTGGCCCTGATCATGCAGAAATGATTATTGTTATCGTTCAGCTAACCGGTTAGCAATCCGTCGCAGCCCGAGCTGACAGGCATTCCAGGCCAAAATTGCCACCTTACTGGAGCTCAGGACGCACTTCTCCTGTTGAGGCTCAAAGCAAGTTGTCGAGGGTTCAGGTCAGCTCGCTCCTACGGCGACCC
>JALVQM010000060.1 GCA_027025615.1 Desulfobacteraceae bacterium
CGGCCTTGACGGTGGGCCTGTTTATTATTTTAGTCTCCGTATCACAGCCGGTTTATGGAAAAAACCAGGAGGGGAAAACTTGTCATGAAAATAGCCAAGTCGGGAACATTGATGAAGAAAGCTGTCAGCCTTATCCCGGGGGGGGTTAACAGCCCGGTCAGGGCCTGCCGGTCGGTGGGCGCCGAACCGGTTTTTGTTGCGCGGGCCGAAGGATGTTACCTCTGGGATGTGGATGGCAATCGTTACGTTGATTATATAGGCTCATGGGGACCCATGATCCTTGGCCATGCTCACCCTGCGGTACAAGACGCCCTAAGGCAGACCTTGCTCAAGGGGACAAGTTTCGGTGCTCCGACAGAGCTTGAAGTCGAATTGGCGCAACTGATCATTGACGCTGTTGACTCGGTGGAGATGGTGAGGATGGTAAACTCCGGTACCGAGGCAACCATGAGCGCAATCCGTCTTGCCAGGGCGGTTACAGGCCGTGATATGATCATCAAGTTCGATGGCTGCTACCATGGTCATGCCGACAGCCTGTTGGTTGATGCCGGTTCCGGCGTGGCTACCCTGGCAATTGCCGGCAGCCCGGGTATCCCCGCTGATTTGATCAAGCACACCCTGTCTTTACCATATAACGACGTCGAAACCGTCCAGCGCATGCTGGAACGCTACGCTGAGAAGATAGCCTGTATAATCGTGGAGCCGGTTGCCGGTAACATGGGCCTGGTGCCTCCCAAGACAGGTTTCCTGGAGTCGCTGCGACAGTTATGTGATTCCTGTGGAGCCTTATTGATTTTTGATGAAG
This sequence comes from Desulfobacteraceae bacterium, assembly GCA_027025615.1. GTDB lineage: Bacteria > Desulfobacterota > Desulfobacteria > Desulfobacterales > Desulfosarcinaceae > JALVQM01. The sequence goes on from JALVQM010000060.1 coordinate 806, forward strand.
TAATGACCGGCTTCCGGGTTGCTTTTGGTGGAGCCCAGGCGCTATACGGAATAGTTCCCGATTTGAGTTGCTTCGGCAAGATCATAGGTGGAGGACTTCCGGTGGGGGCTTACGGCGGCAGGCGTGACTTGATGGAACAGGTTGCGCCCCAGGGACCGGTTTACCAGGCCGGGACATTGTCCGGAAATCCCCTGGCCATGGCTGCCGGCATAGCCACTTTAAGAGAAATTGCCAAGCCGGGGTTCTACGAACGACTGGAGCAGGCTTCCCAAAAATTACTGGCCGGACTGGTTGATGCCGCCCGGCAGGCAGGTGTCCAGGTCTGGGCAGACAGGGTGGGCTCTATGTTGGGGATGTATTTTACTCCCGGTCCGGTTTACGATTTTCAGCAGGCCAAAAAATCTGATCTTGACCTGTTTGCCAGATATTACAAGGCCATGCGACGTAAGGGGGTTTATTTGGCGCCTTCCCAGTTTGAGGCCTTGTTTGTTTCTGCGGTCCATACGGATGAGGCAATCGAGCAGACCATTGAAGCTGCCGGACAGGCTATTGTCGAAGCACTTGATCAGTAAAAAAACAGCCACCCTGTTTTTTACGGGGTGGCTGTTTTACGCTGAGCATCAAAACCGGAGAATTTCTGTATTTTTTTGTATACTGTGGTTTAAAAAAATATACTTTAATTGTTCTAATTCAAAATGTATCTTTCCGGGTTAACCGGTACACCGTTCAGCCATACCTCGTAATGCAGGTGGGGGCCGGTACTGCGTCCGGTGTTGCCCATCAGGGCAATAACTTCGCCCCGTTTTACTTTGTCACCTCTTTTTTTCAGAATTTTGTAAAGATGGCCATAGCGGGTTTTCATTCCGTAACCATGCTCAATGACAAGCATATTGCCTATCAGCCATTTCTTGCCGGTAAAAGTGACCACCCCGTCTGCAGGCGCAATAATGGGGGTCTTTTTGTGCGATGCTATGTCCAAGCCCCTGTGAAATTCCTTGCGGCCGGTAAATGGTGATATCCTGTAGCCGAACCTTGAGCTTATCCATCCATCGGTTGGTCGCAGGGATGGAGTGGCTGCCAGAAGATTACGTTTGTTTTCCAGTGACTTAAGAAGGCTTTCAAAGCTTTTACGCTTTATGGCAGAGGCTTGCTCCACCTGTTTTATCCTGGCGTGCATTTCGCGGACAAGTCGTTTGTGATCATTGCTAAGAGCGGCGTTTGGATCAAGATCGGTGGGCATGGATCCGCCGACTCCAAATAGGGAATTGGAATCGTCATTAGTTTCCAGGTTTGCCATGATGCGGATTTTGTGTTCAAAATCATTTAATGCGATAAGCTTTGATTTTAACTGGTTGAGATCACTGGCGAATTTTTTCAACTGCCTTTTCTGATCCTCGATGGTTTTTACGTTGTCAGCCAAAGTACGCTGCATGGCTTTTGTATCGGCCAGTTGGCGGTGAAGCCTGCTGTAACGGTAGATTCCCACTCCAGCCAGTGTGACCAAAAAAAGCAAAACAGCTAAAAGACTGACAATAGACTTTCTCGAGACAACCAGTTCCCTGATTGAGCTTCCTCTGCCGTCGATTAACAGAACCGTATATTTTTTTGCCATGATAAATGCTGTCCCAGCAAGTTTGCCTTAAAAAAAACAAATCCTGTCAACAGAATAACAAAAAATGTCAATATATTTCAGGTGCCGTTTCCCCCACTATTGCTATTTGTATCATACAGTGCCCCTTGAAGCGACCGTTGTCGTCAGTCACTATGTCGACAATGCGGGTCGCATGTTGCTCTATAGGTTTTTGGGGATCATTACAATAGTATTTGATCGGGATGGTGCTTCCAATCTTGAGCTTTTTAAGTAACCCGGAGTTTTCTTTAACAATAAAGAACATTTGCGATATATCTTCATACCACAACCTGAACTGATAGGGCATCTTCATGCCTTCGACGTTGATCTCGACACTATGATATGGTTCTCCGGTTATTGCCGGTGAAAACCGCACTGGTTCGTTGCGATAACCAGTATGTGATTCCATCTGATCCTCCATTTATGTTTGCGGTTTCTGTCGGCAACTATTACAGCGAAAACACGATGCAATATAAATGCCAATCCTGGTTTGATTCTACGTCCTTAATCAATTGACCTTGTTTGCCCGGCGGAGGAGTCCGGGCTAAAATTAAATTCCTTTAATCTGGTATTTTGATATTAATCTTGAAAGGTAGGTCCTTTGAATTTGCATTATCTTGGCCGCCTTGCTGCGGTTGCCGCCTGTTTGTTTCAGGTTGAGAATAATGAATTCCTTCTTGAATTGATTGATGGCATCTTCAAGGCTCAGGCCAACCTGGAGTCCCGGATATTCAGGCTTGACCGGTACTATGGGCAGGTCATCGGGCAGGATCTGTTTGCCGTTGCCCATGACCACGGCCCGTTCTATTGCATTGCGCAATTCCCTGATGTTTCCGGGCCAGTTGTACTGCATCATTTTTTCCAGGGCTTTTTCGGAAATGGTCAGGTTGGGCATGACTGTTTCTTCCTTGAAGATATTGAGAAAATGTTCAGCCAAAAGGGGAATATCTTCAAGTCTTTCGCGTAAAGGGGGCATATTGATCTGGACAACATTTAAACGATAATAAAGATCTTCCCTGAATCGGCCTGCGGCCACTTCCTCGTCCAGTTTCTTGTTGGTAGCCGAAAGGACCCGCACGTCCACCGAAATCGGGATGTTGCCGCCTACCCGGTAAAATTGTCCTTCCTGCAGAACCCTTAAAAGCTTGGCCTGCATCCCGGGTGTCATCTCGCCGATTTCATCCAGGAAGATGGTGCCTTCATGGGCCAGTTCGAACTTGCCGATTTTGCGGTTGAGGGCGCCGGTAAAAGATCCTTTTTCGTGTCCGAACAGTTCGTCTTCAAGCAGGGACTCAGGCAATGCCGCACAATTAAGCACCACCAGGGGCTTGTCTTTGCGTGGGCCTGCCCTGTGAATCAGCCTTGCCAGCAGTTCCTTGCCTGTTCCGCTTTCACCCAGGATTAAAGCGCTTGCCTTGGAATTGGCAACCTTGAGGGCATCACTGATAACTTTCTGGAGGGCCGGGCTTTTACCGATCAGCTGGTGACGGTAGCCAAGTTCATGTTTTAGATCCTTGTTTTGACGGCGGACTTCTTCAATGCTTTGGGCGTGGCCCAGGGCAAGGGCGGCCAGGGATGCAAATTCTTCCAGCAGGCCCATATCAGCCTGATTGATAGGGGAGCCGTCTTGCTTGTCCACTATTTGGACGACACCGATGATCCGGTTATCAAGCTTTAATGGCACACATGCGATCGACTGGGTTTTGAAGCGGATCGATTCACTTATTTGACTGTACCAGCGGGGATCGTTGCGCACATCTTTGATCAACAGGGGTTTGCCGGTTTTGGCGACATGGCCGGCGATGCCCTGACCGATTTTTATTCTATATTCTTTGATTTCTTCCTTTTTTTCACCGGTAGCCACTTTGAAATAAAGCATTCCGGTTTTCTTATCAAGAAGGAGCAAAGATGCGGCTTTGGCGTTTATTACCCCTGCGGCCGATTCGATTATCAGTTCCAGGAGTTTATTTAAATCTTGAACGGAAGAGACCCAGCTGGAGATCTCTTTCAGGTGTTCGATCAGATCGCTTGCCTTTTTTGCAGAAGTTTCCATCTATTCCAATAGATTGTGTTTATGTAAAGGAGCGCTGACAATATATTCAAATTTGAGCTATTAAGCCGTTATCTTATCTGAGTTGACATCTCGTGTCAAATCAAACAGCGGAAATCATACCATAAATCATATTATTACAGACAGTATATCTTTTGGGTGCGATCAGTGGATCCAATCAGGCCATAAGAGATTCCAGGATCTCTTTGATCCGGGGCAGGCTTTTAGCCGCCGGTTTTTGAAGGAAACAGCCTATCGTGGTCTGCTCTGCAAGGCGTGAAAAGGGGTTCGGTTCCAGGTTGATATCGATAATCATACCTGACCCGGCATAGACCTGGGCCGCAACCTGGAGGGGCAGGTTGGTGGCGCCGGATGTTCCCACCACCAGCAGAAGTGAGGTTTTACGGGCAGTATCCAGAGCGCTGGCGGCGCGGTAGTAGTGTTCATTGTAGGTTTCATCAAACCACAGTACATGAGGGCGTAGCCAGTGGCCGCATAATGGACAGAGGAGTAATTCTTTTTCTTCCGGTTTAAGCGTTTCGTCCTTTTTCTTGCCACTTATTCCCTTGGGAATGGGTAAGATTTCTTTCCTGCATTCAGCCGAACAACGAACGAAAAAAATATTACCGTGAATCTGGAAAGTTCGCTGTTCACTGTTGCCGGCTTGCAGGTGAAGATTGTCGACATTCTGGGTGATAAGGGCAAAGCGCTGACCGAGGAGTTTTTCCATTTCGGCCAAAGCTATGTGCCCGGGATTAGGTGAGGCCGACTGGCAAACACCGAGACGGTAAAGGTACCACTGCCAGACCTGTTCGGGATAACGGTTGAACATTTCCCAGGTGGCCATTTGCTGGGGCTGATAGACCTTTGAGCCGACTGTCCAGTAACCTTCCGGGCCACGAAAGGTGGGGATTCCGCTTTCGGCAGAAATACCGGCCCCGGTGAGAACGGTGATTGTACCTTCACCGTTTAAAGCTTGCGCAAGGATATCGCCAAGCCGCCCGTCATCCATTTTTTCCTCCTGAATAATTTAAAATAAGCGAGCCGATACATGTTTGTCAAATTCAAACTCTCCATAATTCTTGCGAATTTTAATTGAATTCATTATGTAGTGGCCAAACCTGAACATTTAAAGGGAGCGCAAACCGATACTTTTCCTATCTTGTTGATATCTATGCTTAAAGGAATAAAATAGATGCTGAAGGCTGAACTTAATAATATTCCAGGACAGGTACGCTCCATTCACATGATTGCTGTCTGCGGAACTGGCATGGGGGCCTTGGCCTGTATCCTGAAAGAGCTGGGTTTTAAGGTCACAGGCTCGGATGCCAATGTCTATCCTCCGATGAGTACATTTTTGCAGGATAAGGGAATTGAAATTTTTAAGGGCTTTTCAGCCTCCCATCTTAACCATCGGCCTGACCTGGTGGTTGTTGGTAATGCCGTCAGCAAGGATAACCCCGAGGTCGTTGCCCTGGCTGATCTGAATCTGCCATATTGCTCGATGCCCCAGGCGATCTGTCATTTTTTTTCCAGCCGCAGGCAGATCATGGTAAGCGGAACCCATGGCAAAACCACTACATCGGCCTTGATAGCCTGGATATTGCACCGGGCGGGTTTGGATCCCGGTTTTTTCATCGGAGGGATAGTTGGCGGGTTCAACAGCAACTATCGCCTGGGCAGGGGCCGGTGGCTGGTTCTGGAAGGTGACGAGTACGATACGGCTTTTTTCGACAAGGAACCAAAATTTCTTCATTTCAATCCGGAAATCAGCGTAATTACCAGTCTGGAATTTGACCACGCCGACATCTATAAGGACCTTGATGCGGTTGAACAGGCTTTCCGAAAACTGGTGGCCGGGATAGACAGTCGCTCAACGATCATGGCTTGTGACAGGGCGCCGCTGCTGGGCAAGGTACTTGAAGATGCCAGCTGCAAAGTGGAAAGCTATGGCAGGGGTGAAAACGCCTTCTGGCAGGCCCGAAAAATGGTCCAAAGCGGCCCTCAAATGGAGTTTTCGTTGTTTCGCCGGGGAAAGTTTGTCAGGGATTTTGTTTGCCCCCTGGTTGGTTACCATAATCTTGAAAATGTTACAGCAGCTTTGGCTGTCGCCCACAAGCTGGGAATTTCTCCGGATTCAATGGCCCGGGCCCTGGCGGCTTTTCCCGGGGTCGCCCGCCGTCAGCAGATTAGAGGAGAAAAACATGGGATAATGGTGATGGACGATTTTGCCCATCATCCAACCGCGGTTAAAGCTACCATTGAAGCGGTTGCCGGGTCCTTTCCCCAAAGAAGGTTGATTGCCGTTTTTGAACCCCGCACCAATTCCAACCGGCGAAGGGTTTTCCAGGATGTTTATCCCGACGCTTTCGGGTCCGCCGGCATTGTTTGTGTGCGTCGTCCTCCGGCAATAGAGACCGTGGCACCTGAAGATCGCTTTTCAGTTTCCAGGCTGGTAAAAGACTTGCGTCACAGGGGCATCGATGCCCACCGGTTTGGCGACACAGATTCCATTATTGCCTTTTTAAAGAAACTGGCCAGGGCCGGAGATCTGATTTTGATCATGTCAAACGGTGGATTTGACAATATCCACTCCCGCCTGCTGGATGTCCTCTGATT
>JALVQM010000061.1 GCA_027025615.1 Desulfobacteraceae bacterium
CGTACCAGTGTTAGCCCCGGAATATTTGAAATCATTGATGTTCTAGGCAAAGAACGCGTAATAGCCCGGCTAAAACAAGCCCTGGAATTCATCAAGACCCGGCCGCAATGAAAACCGGTTTTGGAGCAAGGACGGCCTGTCATTTATACTTGACGGCCATATGGTTTTGTATTATCTGGTAGGGTCTAATTGATTGGGGGATCGTCTAGCGGTAGGACTACGGACTCTGACTCCGTCAGCCCAGGTTCGAATCCTGGTCCCTCAGCCAGAAACCACAAGGAGCTGCCCTGTCAGCTCCTTTTTTCTTTTCATTTGCACCAGGGCCGATTGAAGTGCTAAAAATCATGGTATCTAAAAATTATTTTCCAAGACACTCTCAAAGAAAAAAGTAAAGCATGGCTGATTCAAAGTTCGAAAAACTTTCCCGGAGTGACACTCCTTTGTACGGCAAACCTTCGATCCTGGCTTGTGGCTTTGACCTCAAGGCCCAGTCCGGATTTAAAACCATTGTTGAGCTTGCCGGACTGGCAAATGTTCCCCTGATCTGGCCTGGCAGCGAGCAGGCCGGCCTTACCCTCGGACAGCTGTCAGAGCTGGCGGACGGTACCGGCTGGGGCCAGGCATCGAAACTGCCCCGTGCGGTTATTGTAGCAGGTATTACAGCGGCCCGGCTGCATGGACTGATGGGTATCTGCCGCCAGGCCGGAATGCGTCGGGCATTGTGGGCAACCTTGACCCCCACCTCGGAAACATGGACCTTGAACCAACTGCTGGCCGAGCTTGAACGCGAACGAACAGCCATGGAAAAAATAAAAAAATCCTGAACTTTTACTGTCTGGCACCCGAGAACTGGAGGAGATAGAAAATGGCCGCCGTCGAACCCAAGCGACCTTCCAATTTCATTAAAACCATCATTGAACAGGATCTGGCCAACAACCTTAACAACGGTCGGGTGGCAACCCGTTTCCCGCCGGAACCCAATGGATTCCTCCATATCGGGCATGCCAAGTCCATCTGTCTTAATTTCGGGCTGGCAGAAGAATTCAACGGAACCTGCAACCTGCGTTTCGATGACACCAACCCTGCCAAAGAAGAGACCCGCTACGTGGAAGCAATAAAGGAAGACGTGCGCTGGCTTGGATACGATTGGGGGCAGCGTGAATTCTACGCCTCGGATTACTTCGACCGTCTCTATGATTTTGCCGTGGAGCTGATAAAATCCGGCAAGGCTTACGTTGACAGCCTGAGTGCCGAAGAAATCCGCCAGTTCCGCGGCACCCTGACCGAACCTGGCAAGCCAAGCCCTTATCGCAACCGAAGCGTAGAGGAAAACCTGGAACTTTTCCAACAGATGCAGGCAGGCAAATTCGAAGACGGAAGCTGTGTACTGCGGGCCAAAATCGACATGGCCCATCCCAACCTGCTGATGCGTGACCCGACTCTTTATCGCATCCGCAAGATCAGTCACCACCGTACTGGCGACAAGTGGTGTATCTATCCCATGTACGATTTCACCCATTGCCTCTCAGATGCCATAGAAGGTATTACCCACTCTTTGTGTACCCTGGAGTTTGAAAACAACCGGCCGCTTTACGACTGGGTCCTTGACAACCTGGAAGTGCCCAGCCGCCCCAGACAGTACGAGTTTGCCCGTCTCAATCTCACTTACACCATCTTGAGCAAACGCAAGTTAATCCAGCTGGTAGAGGAGGGCCATGTTGAAGGTTGGGATGACCCACGCATGCCCACTATCTCCGGCCTGCGCCGCAGGGGCTACACCCCCGAAGCAATTCGTAATTTCTGCGATCGGATAGGGGTGGCCAAGGCCAACAGTGTAGTCGATGTCTCCCTCCTGGAATACAGTATCCGTGAAGATTTGAACCGCCGCGCTCCCAGAGTGATGGCTGTGCTAAAGCCCCTCAAGGTTGTAATAGCCAATTACCCGGAAGATCTTACAGAAGATCTGGAAGCTATCAACAATCCCGAGGATCCCGCCATGGGAACCCGCAAGGTGCCTTTTTCCAGGACAATCTACATAGAGCAGGACGATTTTCGGATAGATCCTCCCCGCAAATTTTTCCGCCTGGCACCCGGCAGGGAAGTAAGACTGCGTTATGCATATTTCATCACCTGCCAAAACGTAATTCAGGACAAAGACGGCAATATAGTAGAACTGCACTGCACCTATGATCCTGAAACCAGAGGTGGTAACGCTCCGGACGGTCGCAAGGTCAAGGCTACCTTGCACTGGGTTTCGGCAAGGCATGCTTTTGATGCTCAGGTCAGACTTTATGATCGTCTTTTCCTCAAACCTGACCCTGAAGCGGACGGGGATTTCAAGCAATGTATTAACCCGGATTCACTAAAGATCCTGGAAGGTTGCAAGCTTGAACCAAGCCTTGCCGAAGCAAGCCCGGGCCAGATTTACCAGTTTGAAAGGCTGGGATATTTCTGCGTTGACTCAAAGTACAGCCAGACTGGCAGACCAGTTTTCAACCGCACGGTCAGTTTGAGGGATGCCTGGGCCAAAATCGAAAAAGCCAGGGCCAAACAAAAAAAATCCTGAAAAACCTTTTCCGGTCACTCGGGGCAGACAGGTATTCTACCGCCGGGACCGACGACCCAAAGACAGGCTATGGATAAAAAACAGATGAAACTTGCGACCCGACTCATTCATGCCGGCGAGCCGGAACAACCTTTTGCCGGCGCAGTCAGCATGCCTATTTTCCAATCCTCCACTTTTCTGGCCTCTGGCAGTACCGATTACCACGATTTGAAATATATCCGCCTGAACAACACCCCCAATCACCAGGTCTTGCACGCTAAACTGGCAGCCCTCGAAAACGCGGAAGCTGCCCTTGTCACTGCCAGCGGCATGGCCGCCATTACCACCACTTTGCTGGCTTTGCTCAAATCCGGGGATCACTTCCTTGCCCAGGACTGCCTTTACGGCGGCACCCTTGATTTCATAAACCAGGACCTGCCAGGTCTGGGAATAGAGTGCGACCTGATAGACGGCCAGCAGCCTGAAACCTGGAAGTCCTGCCTGCGTCCCAACACCAGGGCAATCTATGTTGAAACTATTACCAACCCCCTGATGCAGGTAATCGACCTGGAAAAAGTGGTCAGCTTTGCCAGGCAAAACGGCCTGGTTTCAATTGTGGACAACACCTTTGCCAGCCCGATCAACTTCCGGCCCGCTGAAATTGGTTTCGATATTTCACTGCACAGTTGCACCAAGTATCTCAATGGCCACAGCGATATAGTTGCCGGGGCGGTAATCGGTCGCCGAAAGCTTGTAGAATCAGTACGGCATAAGCTGAACCACTTCGGGGCCAGCCTGGATCCCCACGCCTGTTTCCTGCTCCACCGGGGATTGAAGACCCTGGCAGTGCGTATGGCCCACCAAAACCGGGCGGCCCTGGTCCTGGCCCGCTTCCTTGCTGACCATCCCATGGTTGCCGGGGTCAACTACCCGGGACTGGCACAGGACCCCTATCATGCAATGGCTTCCAAGCTACTGGACGGTTTCAGTGGAATGTTGAGCTTTGAAATAAATGGTGATCGGCAAAAAGCCATTGCCCTCATGGAAGCATTGGAAATACCATTTTGCGCCCCCAGCCTGGGGGGAGTAGAATCCTTGGTAACCCGGCCGGCAACAACCTCACATGCCGGGATGACTCCTGACCAGAGAGCGGCTGCCGGAATTTCTGACCAGTTGATCCGGGTATCGGTCGGACTGGAAGATCCCGAAGATCTGGTCGACGATTACCGGCAGGCCCTGGAAAAAATCGGCTGAAATCTGAAAAGCCGGGGGGGTTTACATCCTGGACAAGCCCGGCAAAAAAATTCAATTAAAAATGCTGCCGATAAAACAGCCCCCCGAACCACTTCCCTCATCAGTGGCAGGTGCAGGCGGTGTTGTGTTGTTATCGGCCGCAATTGTTACCGTGCAATAATCAACGGCAACCGCCCGATTGACATCAACGGCCTGCAACTTGAAACGCAGCTCTTTTTTTGAGGACACCTGGGGCGCGATAAACGAACGCCGGGCTCCCCCTTCATCATTCAGATTTACCCCCGGCCCGGTAAGCTGGGTCCAGAAAAAATGATCAATACCATACCCCTCGGGATCTGATACTGAGCCTTCAAGAACAACCTCATCTCCCACTTCGACCTCATGGTCAGGACCTGCTTCAACGTCAGGCGGCCTGTTGTCGGGTTCAATACCGATTACGGCGTACTGGGTATCTGCGTCCCACTTATGGGGACCGGTGGAAAAATCGCTGAAAATAGCGTAATATCCATCATAAACTCCACCCCACCCCCAGTTAATATGGATCAGGTTGGAAGCACCCGACTGGTATCCATCAGCCACTACTTCGTGACCATCTCCGCTTGTTGTAAAAAGAGAAAGTGCAACCGGACGCTGGGGTTCGGCATCGAATTCTCCGGACAGAATATCGAACCACTGCTCGGCAGTATAAGCAGAACGATCGCGCCTTTGCATGGAGGAAGCCTTGTACTTGAAATAAACGTCAAGTACATCGTCGGCATAGGCAGAACTGCCGGAAGAACTGCAGCCATAATCCATTTCGGCCGCTATCCCCAGGTCGGATAGCAGCCCGGAGATTGCTTCCTTGGCCTCGATACTACTCGAGCTGCGAAGTTGGTCCTGCATGGCTGACCAGTTATAAGGATGATCAAAACCTGCCGATAATGTTTGGCCATTCCATGTGTAGGAATGACTCCCGATACCCCGCATGGGCCATTTCCAGTAGTACAATATCTGACCCCAGGCTACAGCTACACATCCAGCAAGGGTGTTGTCGGTATCCAGCCCTTCTGCGCTACAATTGTTTTCCGGCATCAAAATATTGTAAGGATACCCTTGCTCCCAGATAGATCCAATGGGCAAACCGGCCAAGATCGGTGCGCCTTTTATCCGGCGTGTCTTCCAGGAGGTAACAAAGGCAGCACTTCTTCCTGATCCACCTAAAAAATATTCCCAGGCCCGGTTTTTACGCTCAATGCGCCCATCAGGTGCTACAGACCGCCCGCTTTTTACCTGGCTTGCGAGATATTTCTTGGTGCTTTTGAACACATTGGCAAATTCGGCGAGCAGAACATTTTCAAAGGAACGGTGATCATCAACCCTCAGGGGATCGAATTTTGAAGTTGCCGAATAAAGCAAAACCGGTTCCAGGTCATCATCAGCTGCAACCAAGACATGGCCGGCCGGGAAAACAGAAAAATTATACGCCACCAAGACACCATTGTACTTTAACGGCTGGCATTCGAGAACACGGGGTTGCCCGTATTGGCCCCATTGACCAAACAAAGCCAAATGGTGGGCAATGGTGTTGCCCGCTACCCGGCGTGCCTTAGACTGGGAAACAGGAGCTGCCTGGCATACAGAGCCGACCAGAGCCAAGACTACAAGTACCGCAACAGATTTAAAAATACAGTAAACAGCTCTCATAACATCAACCTTTCTGAAATAATTGCAGGAAAGTTGCTCACAGCAATCGCAGGTTACATAAGCGGCTGCCGGGTGCAATCCTCCCCCTTCCAAAGCCCCCCTCACATAGGTACGTACCATTTGATAGAATTTATCCATAAAGCCAGGGGGCCATTAATCCCTCCTGGCATGGCGCAAATCCAAACGGTTAATTATCCGGCCGAAGCAATTCAAGGTGTTTCTTTTTCCCAATTATCAGTTTGATTCCGTGCTTACATCCAGCCCTGCTAAATAATTTTACAGTTTGAACTTTACCGGACAAAATTACAGCAGTTGGTCCTTTACCGGCCCATTGCCTGATTTGCCTGAAAATCGCTTTACTTTCCGTTGCCCCGGCCTGCACCCAAACCTCAAGGCTTCTGCCGCTCCGGCCGTCGCGGATGACAAATTTTTCATAAGGCAATTGGGGAAACCGCTGATGATCGAACACGTTGGCATAATCGATGAAGCCCCAAACTCTAACCGGAGAATCTTGACACAACAAAGGCTGATCGCAACCTGACGCCGTTAAGCACTCTGCGGCAAGTTGTTCTATGCTCAAAACATCTTGTTTGCCGCCAAGAACCCGGCTGATTCGCGGGCTACATCCTTCTGACCAGCAAAACAGCAAACTTGCTGAAATACCCAATACAATCATAAATACTTTGTTTTTCATCGTTTCCTGTCCTTGTCATGTGGCAAGATCCAATGCATATTTCACCACTGTTATACCAGGCCCGCACTTTTCTGGTTGTTGACAAGCTTCGGCGCCTTGGGGCCCTATCAGACACACAACCAGGGGGACAAATGTCAGGATTCCTATGCGAAGATGAACCCTGGCACAGCATTGCCCGCCCCATGGTAAATGGCCTGGTTTTCCGGTCTTATATAACTTTTCCGAACGGCCTTTTTATTTGTCGTTTGACGGGGTAGAAAGCCTCGTCTGCAGGAAGGAAGGAACAATACTTCTGGGATTGGATCCATCTTGCCGGGAATAGGTCAACGGTTTAGTGCCCATACAAGACCGCCTGGTTCCATAAGTCATGTCATACATTCTCCTGGCTGCCTTCGATATGGTAACCTTATCAATAACTTTTGTTCGGTACCTGAACCGGCTTAACGGGGTGCGATAACCGGCAGGGGCACTAGACCCGACTATCCGCTCGGTCGGCGTATAGGGCCGCTTGTCGATATAAATTGTCGGCCCGTCGGTTGGCATACATCTAATTCCTAAAACACATTAACACAAAGATTTGGAAAATACGGCTGAATCTACAGTTAACATCAATAACATATGAATTCAAGATAATATTTAAAGGGAATTGCTCTAAACATACCGTCAAATCAAAAGACTATTTACCGCCATATAGAACAACCCCTTATTGCCATTGTCATATCCAAATTATACCTTTTCAAGGCAAACTCATATCATAACAATGGTTTATGTTGTCAACTGCAGCCTGAGATGAATGCCAGAAACAAAAACGGAAAAAATACCGCTTTTTTCACTCATGCACAGCAGGTTGTATTGACTAATCATTGTATTGGGCTGGACATTATCATCCAACATCAATTTAAAGTATAAATATGGGGTGCTGTCGAATAATATGGCCCAGGAAAGTACAATCCGGATTTACAAAGGATAAAAATGTTTGGGGCGGCTCGATCGGCCGCCCCGCAGGCTAAAGGAAGTTGTAAAAAAGTGAAGCAAATATTACAACTCAGGCTCCCCCGCGAAGCCTCGTAACGATTATTGGCAGTTTGAAAAATAACTTTAGAAAAAATTTCAATTAAAGGAATTTTTTTTCGAAACCGATCCAGCGGGTTTAATTCAGTGGTTTTTTAAACCCTGTCCGGATAATTTTCAGCATTTTTTCAGCCACACGGGTCTCGTCGGGAAAAAGCAACCCGGTTGAAATCCAGCGTTCAACAGAGCTGGCCGGTATTGCCAAACCATGCACGTAAGATTCCAGGTCGCTCTTGGATGAGAAATCAATCTCCGGTTCTTTTTTATTTTTTACAACAATAGGTATTTCGCTACTGCGGGGGCCCTGGGCCGTAACAGTATTGACTGCAGCGGCAACGCTGCCTGCCCTTGTTGTTTTCGATATCCGGCTTTTTGTTTGAAGAAACTTGGCCATTGGTTAATCCTTTCCTGGATAGCGGTTTGATACCAGTATCCTGCTTGTAATCAAGCTAAGCCTGTTTTGTATGCAGCGCAAGTGGAAGGCGAAAACAAAATTGCAGAGCCGCTCAGGTTGAAAAACGATACAACTGCTTGCCCATGCATATTATCGGCCAGGTTTCTATCAGAGTTTAATTATCATGATGAAAAATTATTCATCCCATCACAATCCCCACATATCCCACGAAACTGTCGGCAGGACTTTTTTCATAACTCGTTGAATATGCCACTACTTCAGCAGTGTCAGCCCCAAGGGCCTTTGTGGTAGCCAAGGCCGTAGCGGCAGCTCCGCTGCAGCATGCGTTCTGGTTGGCAAGGGCCTCTTCGATCACCGAAGCAGGATCCATGGAGCAAATGGCGTCAATAATTCGTCTGTCGTTTTTCTCCTGCACCCATTGGAGGGCCTGTCGTCCGGTACCATGGGGTGAAAATCCATAGTTAGGACCATAATGGGTGAGATCTGTTGATCCCAGAATCACTATTTCCAGCCCTTTTTCCCGGGCAAGACCGGCCAGCGTCCTTCCTATCTCCAATGATTCCCCCCGCGGAGGCACACCGATTGGAACCAACCTGGCAGAGGGGAAAAAATATTTCACAAAAGGCAGTTGCAACTCTATGGTGTTGTCCTGAACGAAATGGCTGCAGGTCTCAACTTGGAAATCAAACCGACGGGCAAGCTCTGAACCCAGCTCGTAATCAATTTCCAGGGGGCCAAAAGGTGTCTCCCAAGCACCTGAATGCATTATATATGGACTTGAAGACGGATGAAGGTGCATTCCGAAAACAGCCACTGTATCAATATCTTTTTGGCTTCCAAGACACGCTATCGCGTTGCAGGCAATGGCTCCAGAGTAAAACCAACCTGCATGGGGCACTATAGCCCCCAGAAAATTTCTTTTTTCCAGGCCGCTGGTATCATACTGTGCAAGGAACTGTTCGATTTGCTCCCTGCAGGCCTCGGCACCGGCAGGATACCAAGTGCCGGAAAATACTGCGGGTCGTATTTCCATGATCCTCCTCCTTCCTTATTTGTATCTGATGCAGACGTTATTTTGAATTTTACATTTTCCGCTAGCGGGAAAACTTTTTTTTCCTGAATTGATGTTTATAATACGGAAGTGAGAAAACGAACATGAAACTTGTAATTAAAAATACACATCACCCGGTTGATGTAAACCACCACCTTTACAAGGGTGGCTTTCATTTGCCTTTTTATTTGGACAATGAAAGAGAAGACTGCCAAAACGCTGACGCTATGTGTTATTTACTTAATGCAAAGCACGCGGTAAAAAACAAATCAACCAGTTTTTAGTCCCGGGAGGAAAACCATGTGGGAATACACAGATAAGGTCAAGGAACACTTCCTCAACCCGCGTAACGTAGGTGAGATAGAAGATGCCGACGGTGTGGGAGAGGTGGGCTCGCTGGCTTGCGGCGATGCTCTTAAACTAACCTTCAAGGTCGACGAAAACGATCGAATCATTGATGCTAAATTCAAAACCTTCGGCTGCGCCAGTGCAATTGCCTCTTCTTCAGCCCTTACCGAGATGCTTATCGGCAAAACCGTCGAAGAAGCTGAAAAAATCACCAATGAGCAGATCGCAGAATACCTGGGAGGCTTGCCCAGGGAAAAAATGCATTGCTCGGTAATGGGACGTGATGCCCTTGAAAAAGCCATAGCTTGTTATCGCGGGCGGCCTGAAAAAAAGGTCGAAGGTGAAATAGTATGCGAGTGTTTCGGGGTAACAGATGTCCAAATCAAGCGCGCCCTGAAGGAAAACAAGCTGTCAACCATTGAAGAGATAACAAACTACATCAAGGCCGGCGGCGGTTGCGGAAATTGTCACGACCGAATCCAGGAAATTATTGATACCGAGCTTGGCCGGCCGGTCAATAAAGAACCGCGACCCAAAAAGCTTACCAACATCGAAAAAATCCGGTTAATCCAGGAAACCCTGGAACGTGAAATTCGTCCCCAGTTGCTCCAGGATGGCGGCAATATTGAACTGGTAGATGTCGACGGTGACACCGTCCTTGTAAAGCTCCAGGGTTCTTGCGCCTCGTGCCAGATGAGCCAGGTAACTCTCAAGGATTATGTTGAAGCCAAGCTGAAAGAACTTGTAACCGACACCCTGGTGGTAGAGGAGGTGCACTGATGGAACCGATCTACATGGATAACAATGCCACGACCCGGGTTGCGCCTGAAGTACGTGAGGAAATGCTGCCCTATTTTTCGGAACTCTATGGCAATCCTTCCAGCATGCACACTTTCGGAGGCCAGGTAGGGCGAAAAATTGAAGAAGCACGGGCAAGACTGGCCGGCTTGCTGGGTGCCCGGCCGGAAGAAATAATTTTCACCTCCTGCGGTACCGAAAGCGACAGTACGGCCATTTGGGCTGCCTTGCATTCCAACCCTGACAAACGCCATATAATTACCACCAAGGTTGAACATCCGGCGGTTAAAAACCTGGCCGAGTACCTGGCCGGAAACGGCTATAGGGTAACTTTCGTACCGGTTGACGGCCAGGGCAACCTGGACCTTGACTATCTGTTCGATCACCTGAGCAACGATACGGCTATCGTCAGTGTGATGTGGGCCAACAACGAAACCGGTGTCATTTTTCCGGTGGAAGAAATCGCTGAAAGGGTTACGGCCCAAGGAGCGGTATTTCATACCGATGCCGTCCAGGCGGTGGGCAAAGTGCCCATCAACCTTGCCGAAAACCAGATCAATATGTTGTCACTTTCAGGCCACAAACTGCATGCTCCCAAGGGCGTAGGGGCATTGTATGTGCGCCGGGGAACCAAGTTTGCCCCGTTTCTCATGGGCGGACACCAGGAAAAAGGCCGTCGGGCCGGTACGGAAAACGTGGCATCCATAATAGGTCTGGGAAAGGCGGCCGAATTGAGCGCTGCCAATATGGTAGAAGAAAATCAACGTGTTAAGAATCTGAGGGATAAACTTGAAAAAGAATTGCTGGCCCGGATACCCAAAGCCATGGTCAATGGCAATCCTGACAAGCGCCTGCCCAACACCACTTCCATTGCCTTCGAATACGTGGAAGGAGAAGCCATATTGTTGCTGATGGATGAATTCAAGATATGTGCGTCTTCAGGTTCGGCATGTACTTCGGGCTCCCTGGAACCTTCCCATGTGTTGCGGGCCATGGGCGTGCCTTTTACCGCTGCCCACGGATCGATCCGTTTCAGTCTCAGTGTCTACAATACAGAGAAAGAAGTCGATTTTGTAATTGAAAAACTTCCCCCGATCATAGAACGACTGCGCCAGCTTTCACCTTTCTGGGTCCAGGCCCTCAAAGAAGCCGGTGCTTGCCAGAGATAAAAAAACGGCGGCTTATGCAAAGCCGCCGTTTAAATTTCCTCGATTTCAAAATCCGGTTTCAGCTGGAGTTGCCCAATTTTGCCTTGACCTGCTGCTTGACCCAGTCGATCCAGGCTTCAAAACCTTCCTCGGTCTTGGCTGACAGTTTGAATATCGGCATAGCCGGATTAATTTGCCCGATTGTATGTTCGGCCTCTTCAAGGTTGTAGTCCAGGTAGGGCAGCAGGTCGATTTTGTTGAGCAGAGCCGCATCGCAAACTCTGAACATCAGGGGGTATTTGGCCGGCTTATCCTCGCCCTCCGTCACTGACAGGACAACCACCCTTTTGTCCTCACCAATATCAAACTCGGCCGGACAAACCAGGTTACCGATATTTTCAACTATCAGCAGGTCAATGGAGTCCAGGTCTATTCCATCCAGAGCCTTTTCGATGACATGCGCCGCCAGGTGACAATCCCCGCCGAACTTATCGGTATTTATCTGGACCACCGGAGCACCGGAAGCCGCCAGACGATCAGCATCATTGGTTGTGCATATATCACCGACGATTACCGCCGCTCGAAACTCCGGCAAAAGCTGCACCAGGGTCTTTTCCAGAGTTGTGGTCTTGCCTGATCCCGGCGAACTCATCATGTTGAGCACAAAAACCTTTTTATCTGCAAACAGCCGGCGATTGCGTCCGGCAGTAACTTCATTGGCATCCAGCACCCGCTTTACCACCTTGATGGTATGACTGCCTTTGGATCGGGTTTCAACAAGGCCGTGATCATGACTGTGTCCATGCTGGTGTCCATGGCTGTGGTCATGGTGTCGTAATACAAGTTGTTTTTCACCCGGACTGGGTAGCATGGCTGTCCTCTTCAACTATCTCTATTGTATTTATATCAAGCTCACGGCCGGAAACCATCTCCACCGAACTCCCCTTACAATCAGGGCAGACAAAGACCGGCTCCCGGGCCGTCCATTGAGTGCCACAATCCCGGCAACGGAGCTGTAAAGGAATCTCTTCGATCACCAGTTCGGCCCCTTCGGCCGGGGTATCTTTTGAGGCAATTTCAAAGCAAAAGCGCAAGCTGTCGGCAACAACTGCCGCCATCTTGCCGATCTTGAGATTTATTTTAGCAATCCTGGCACCGCTGAGTTCATCCGGGATGGAATCGTTGGCAATCCGGATCACTTCAAGGGCTATGCCCATCTCATGCATCTTTGAAAACCTCGGCGCATAATTCACCCAAGCGACCAAGATCCCGGCAAATATGGATGCCTGCCGCCTCCATGGCCTCGATCTTACCCTGGGCAGTACCGCTGCTGCCACTGATGATCGCCCCGGCATGTCCCATCCGGCGTCCCGGGGGAGCTGTCAGGCCGGCAATAAACCCCACAACCGGCTTGTTTACACTGGCGGTAATAAACTCGGAGGCCTCCTCTTCAGCCGAACCTCCGATTTCTCCGACCATTACAATACCTTTGGTTTCAGGATCATCCTGGAAAGCCCGGAGACAATCTATGAAATTGGTTCCGTTGACCGGATCGCCTCCAATTCCGATGCATGTCGTCTGGCCGATACCCTGTTCTGTTAACTGGTGTACCACTTCGTAGGTCAGGGTCCCTGAACGGGAAACCACCCCAATGGGTCCACCCGGCTTATGAATCGGGCCGGGCATAATACCTATTTTGCACTGTCCGGGAGTAATTATCCCAGGGCAGTTGGGACCTATGAGTCGGCAGGGGCTGTTTTGCATGTAGCTTTTAACCCGCATCATGTCCAGCACCGGAATACCTTCGGTAATGGTGACAATAAGATCAATTCCGGCATCAACGGCTTCCAGGATAGCGTCTGCGGCAAAAGGCGGCGGAACAAAAATCAGGCTGCAATTGGCATCGGTGGCCGCTTTGGCTTCGGCCACAGTATTGAAAACCGGAATGTCGTCCATCTTCTGGCCGCCCTTGCCCGGAGTTACACCCGCTACAACCTGTGTACCATAGGCCACGCAATGCCGGGTATGGAATTGTCCTTCCTTACCGGTAATGCCCTGGACTAAAACCTTGGTAGAGTTATCAGCAAATATGCTCATGGTTACCTCGTAATTATTCAGGAATTCACAATGTTGGCCACTTTGGCAGCAGCATCCTTCAGGTCACTGGCTGAAATCAGGTTCAGGCCCGATTCAGACAAAATACGCCGGCCTTCCTCCACGTTGGTTCCTTCCATACGAACGACCACCGGGACATTGATTCCTGTTTTCTGGGCCGCCTTGACCACACCTTCGGCCAACACGTCGCAGCGCAGGATTCCACCGAAAATATTGATCAGGATGCCTTTGACATTCTTGTCACTGAGGATGATCCGGAAACCGTTTTCCACCATCTCGGCATTGGCCCCACCGCCGACATCGAGGAAATTGGCCGGCTCGGCTCCTGCCAGTTTGATGATGTCCATGGTGGCCATGGCAAGTCCGGCTCCGTTAACCATGTTGCCTACGTTACCGTCAAGGTTGATATAGTTCAGGTTGTACTTGGAAGCTTCCACTTCCAGGGGATCTTCCTCGTCCAAGTCCCGCAACTCTACAATATCCTTGTGTCTGAATAGAGCATTATCGTCAAAATTGATCTTGGCATCCAGGGCCAGCAACTGCTGTTCGGCAGTTATCACCAGGGGATTTATTTCAACCAGGCTGCAGTCGTATTCCCTAAACAAGCGGTAGAGCTGAGTGATCATCTGGACCATGGCTTTCATTAGAGCGCCTTTGAGTTGCAGGCCAAAGGCTACCTGGCGGCAATGGTGCGGCTGAATCCCCGCAAGGGGATCAACAAAAACCTTGACTATCTTTTCCGGCGTCTTGGCGGCGACTTCTTCTATGTCCATCCCACCGGCTTCGCTGGCCATAATGACCACCTTGGCCGTAGCCCTGTCTGGCACAATACTCAAGTAGAGTTCTTTTTGGATGTTAAGGCCCTGTTCAACCAATACCTTGCGTACCAAACGCCCTCCGGGACCGGTCTGGTGAGTGACAAGATTCATGCCGATCAACTGACCGGCAACATCCGCCACCTCGTCAAGGCTGTGGGCCAGTTTGACTCCGCCCCCCTTGCCCCGGCCGCCGGCATGAATCTGGGCTTTGACCACTACCGGCAAGGAACCAAGCTTAATCGCCACTTGCCTGGCCTGGTCAACATCAAATGCCACCCGGCCCTCGGGAACCGGGATGGCATATTGCTTAAACAGTTCTTTGGCTTGATATTCATGGATCTTCATGATCCCGAATCTCCTTTCAACAATGCAAAGGGCCTGCTCATGACCAGCCGGCGGCCCTTGCTGAAATGGTGGAGCAGGAGCCGGTCCGGCCGCCACAATCCACCGCAAATAGCTATCATCCAGCTTGTTCTAGGCGATAACCGCCAAAACATCTCCCTTGGCAACTGAATCACCACTGTCGTAGCCAACGGCCTTGATTGTACCGCTGCATGGTGCCGGCAGGGCATTTTCCATCTTCATTGCTTCCAGTACAACGACCGTTTCACCCTCGTTGACTGTATCACCGACACCCTTTTCGTAACGCACTATCATACCCGGCATGGGGGCTTTCAACTCGGTGCCCTCCACAGTGGCAGCAGGTGCCGGTTCATCCTTCTTTTCCTCTGCAGGCGGCTCTTGCTTGGCTGGTTCAGCCGGTGCAGGGGCAGCAGGCGCAGCAACAGCGGGTGCAGCCGGCATGGCCATGGGCTGGGGCATGACCGGGGCCGTTGCCAGTTGCTGGGCGTATGCAAGGACAGGAGAGCCGCCGACTTCGTCCACACCGACCTCGAAATATTCGTCATCGATAAAAACGTTAAAGGTCCGCAGATTTTCGCTCTTTTCCGGCATATCCTTTTGCTTCTTTTCCACCAGTTCTCCGGCCAGGGCCTTTTTGACCAACTCTTCACGTTTTTTTACATCATCCATGGTAACCGGCTTGACACTCTCAGGCGGCTCTTCCTTGCCGTACTTCCACTTGAGAAACTTTTTGCCGGTAACCGGGTACAAAGCGTAAATCAACAGGTCGTCCATGTCGACCGCCAGGTCACCGATTTCTTCTTTGGCCTTTGGAAGCTCAGGCTCCAGCACTTCAGCCGGCCGGCAGGTAATCGGTTCTTCGCCACGGGGATAGCCCTTGAGAGCCTTTTTCTGGACCTCGGGATCGATCGGCACGGCGGTTTTGCCGTACAGCCCGTAGCACAAATCCTTTACCTGGTCGGTGATCATCTTGTAGCGCTCATTTTCGTCATCGAAAAGAACGTTGTTCACTGTCTGGATACCTACAATCTGGCTGGTCGGTGTAACCAGCGGAATCTGTCCAAGCTCCTTGCGTACCCGGGGAAGCTCTTTGTATACTTCGTCTATTTTGTCCAGGGCATCCAGCTCACGCAACTGGTTGACCAGGTTGGAAAGCATTCCGCCGGGGGTCTGGTGGAGCAACACATTGATGTCGATTATGGACATCTTGGAATCATCAAGCAGGTGCTTGTACTTGGGCATTACCTCTTTTTCGAGCTTTTCGTTTATTTTGGCCAGCAACTTGATATCAAAACCGGTATCGCGGTTTGTTCCCAGCAATGTCATTACCAGGGGCTCCAACGCAGCGTGTGAAGTACGATAAGCATAGGGTGACATACAGGTATCAATTATATCCACCCCGGCCTCAATAGCCTTAAGGTGGGTCATGGGTGACATACCGGAGGTAAAATGGCTGTGCAGGTGGATGGGCGGTTTGACAGCCTCTTTGAGGGCTTTTACGATCTGGTATGCGTCGTAGGGGGCCAGCAGGCCGGCCATATCCTTGATGCAGATGCTGTCTGCACCCATGGCTTCAAGGTCTTTGGCCTTGCTGACGTAGTAATCCAGGTTATAAACTTCACCGCCCATGCGTGGTTCGGTCATGGTGTAACAGATGCAACCCTGAAAATGTTTGCCGCATTTTTTGATAACAGGCACCACAGTTTCAAAATTGCGGTAATCGTTGAGGGCATCAAATGTGCGGAAGATGTCCATACCGTTCTCAGCAGCTCTTTCCACGAAGGCCTCGGCCACATCATCGGCATAGTTACGGTAACCTACCAGGTTCTGGCCGCGCAAAAGCATGGAAAAAGGGGTTTTCTTGAAATAACGTTTCAGGGTGCGGATTCGTTCCCACGGGTCTTCGTTGAGGAACCTGTGCATGGTGTCGAAGGTGGCCCCTCCCCAGGTCTCAACTGCCCAGAAACCGACCTCGTCCATCATTTCGGCCACCGGAATCATATCTTCTGTCCGGCCCCTGGTGGCAAACAGGGACTGGTGACCGTCACGCAGGCTCAAGTCTTCGATTTTGACTGGGTTTTCGGCCTTGGGCCGATCCTTGCTGTAATTCATCTTGGTCATTTTGACTTGATCGTGTGCGCTCATTCTATGGCTCTCCTTGTAATTGGTTTGGTTTGCTTTATTGGCTGTTTACATTTTCAGCGGCCAAAGGCCTTAAGCTGCATCAAAGTCCTGTTTTGCATCATGGCCTGACGACCGGAAAGACCCCAGAGGTTAGCGGCAGATGCCGGTCGTCTGGTCTTCTTGGGTGTAAGGTCGACCCCGGAGGCCGCCAGGTACAGGGCCTCCTGCTCAGTCTGCAAATAGGACGCGACGGCTGCTATGGCTGCGGCCAATTTTTTTTCGTTTGCTTCCATGGATGTTTTCCCTGCTATTTGGCGTTTTTCAATCAAGCGGCTATTTTTTTACATGGGAATGTTGCCATGTTTTTTCGGTGGCCGCTGTTCGCGCTTGGTGCACATCAGTTCCAGGGCCTCGATCAACCGCGGCCTGGTATCCCGCGGCTGGATAACCGCATCTATGTATCCCCGGCGGGCGGCGCAATAGGGATTCGAAAACAGTCTATCGTACTCCTCTATCTTGGCCTGTCGAACAGCCTGGGGATCGTCAGCCTCTTTGATTTCCTTGCGATGAATGATATTGGCCGCACCTGCCGAGCCCATAACGGCGATCTCCGCCGTAGGCCAGGCCAGAGCGTAATCTGCGCCCAGGTCCTTTGAGCACATGGCAAGATAGGAACCGCCATAATCCTTGCGGGTAACTAGAAGCATCTTCGGCACGGTGGCCTCGGAGTAACACCAAAGCAGCTTGGCGCCGTGGCGGATGATTCCACCCCATTCCTGCTGGCTTCCAGGAAGATATCCGGGCACATCGGCGATGGTCAGCATGGGAATGTTGAAAGAATCGCAAAAACGAATGAAACGGGTAGCTTTATCGGAAGCATCAATGTCCAGACATCCTGCCAGTACCTGGGGTTGATTGGCAATGATACCGATGGTTCGTCCATTCAGGCGGGCAAAACCGACAATAATGTTCTTGGCAAAATACTGATGGGGCTCGAAAAACTCCCCGTCATCCACAATGGACCCAATCACGGCTTTCATGTCGTAAGACTGATTGGGGTTATCGGGAACAATTTTATCCAGATCCGGATCGGTCCGGGCCGGATCGTCCTGGGTTTCAACAACAGGCGGATCTTCCATGTTGTTTGCCGGCAGATAGGAAAGCAGTTTCTTGATCTTGTCCAGAGCGTCCTTGTCATCTTCACATGCAAAATGGGCCACTCCGCTCTTTTCATTATGGGTCATGGCTCCGCCCAGCTCTTCAAAGGTGATCTGTTCACCGGTTACCGACTTGATCACTTCAGGCCCGGTAATAAACATGTAGCTTGTATTTTTGACCATGAATATCCAGTCGGTCATGGCCGGAGAATAGACCGCCCCTCCCGCGGTAGGCCCCATAATGGCCGAAATCTGGGGGATCACACCGGAAGCCAGTGAATTGCGATAAAAAATCTGTCCGTATCCGGACAGGGCATCTACTCCTTCCTGAATACGGGCTCCACCAGAATCATTCAGACCGATGAAAGGAACTCCGGCCTTGAGAGCCATGTCCATTACTTTGCAAATTTTCTTGGCATGCATTTCGCCCAGGCTGCCGGCGCGGGAAGTAAAATCCTGGGCAAAAGCAAATACCGGTCTGCCGTCTACCAGGCCATGACCGGTAACCACGCCGTCGGAGGCAATATCGACATTTTCCATTCCAAAGTTTACACAGCGATGCTCGACAAACATGTCCAATTCACGGAATGTACCTTCGTCGAACAAGTAATTCAGACGCTGCCGTGCGGTCAGTTTGCCTTTTTTCTTGTGCTTGGCGACCGCATCTTTGCCGCCCATCTCAAGGATTTGGGCCTCTTTTTCCTTGAGTTCCTTGATCTTGTCTTCGACAGTTCCCATCACCGATTCCTTTCCTCTGGACTGATTTATATCCAAGGCCGCCAACCGGAAAAGGCATCCTTGGTTTGGTTATTTGTATATTATCAATAGCTTAACAATTAAACCCATATCCCTTAAATAAAATCAAATTTTTAGACTTCTAGACTGTCTGCTTGTTGTCAAGCAAAAAAAGCAACTCCTGGGCAGCAATCGTAGGAGCCTTGATCCCCTTTTTAACCTGGGCACAAACCGAATCCAGGTGTTCCTTAACCTGTGGATGACTGTAAAATCGCTGCTTAAGGCCATCTTCCACCAGTGACCACATCCAGTTCAGGGCCTGGGCACGTCGCTTCTGCTCCAATTCTCCGGTGGCTGTCAGTTTGCGGCGATGGTCCAGAACCGTTTCCCAGATGGTGTCCACACCATCCAGGGTCAGGGCTGAGCAAGTCAAAACAGGAGGATACCACGTAGGAGTAGCCGGATTTAGTAAGTGCAAGGCCATCTGGTAGGCTTGAGCCGCTTTGCGGGCCTTTTCAAGATTATCGCCGTCGGCCTTGTTAACGGCCACCGCATCGGCAAGTTCCAGGACTCCTTTTTTTATCCCCTGTAATTCGTCCCCCGCTCCGGCAAGCATTAAAACCAGGAAAAAGTCGACCATGGAAGACACCTCGGTTTCGGATTGCCCCACACCGACGGTTTCCACTATGACAACGTCAAAACCGGCCGCCTCGCAAACCAGCATTGTTTCCCTGGTCATCCGGGCCACACCCCCCAAGGTGGCACCAGCCGGAGAAGGCCTGATAAAAGCCTGTGAGGCTACGGCCAAACGCTCCATGCGGGTCTTGTCGGCCATGATGCTGCCCCCACTGCGCTTGCTGGAAGGGTCAACGGCCAAAACTGCAACCTGGTGCCCTTTGTCAATAAGCATCATGCCCAGACTTTCGATAAAAGTGCTTTTGCCCACCCCGGGAACACCGGTAATCCCAAGCCTGATGGCGTTGCCGGCATAAGGCAGCAGTCCGTCGATTATCTTCTGGGACAGACGACGGTGTTCCGGATGGGTACTTTCGACCAGGGTAATGGTTTTTGCCAGTGCCCGTCGATCACCACCCCGGACTGCTTCGATGTATGCGGTCGGTTCGTTGAGCTTCATATTGATTCAGACAAACTTTTCTTCGATGGCATTGAGCACCTTGTTAGCTGACTCCGGTACCGGTGTGCCGGGACCAAAAACCCCCACCGCCCCGGCCTTGTATAGATAGTCGTAATCATGGGGCGGAATCACTCCGCCCACCACCACAAGGATATCCTCTCCACCGGCTTGTTTGAGAGCTTCGACCAACTGGGGAACCAGGGTCTTGTGCCCGGCTGCCAGACTGGAAGCACCAACCACGTGAACGTCATTTTCAACCGCCATCTTGGCCGCTTCTTCCGGGGTCTGGAACATGGGACTTATATCAACATCGAAGCCCAGGTCGGCATAGGCGGTGGCGATTACCTTGATACCCCGGTCATGACCGTCCTGGCCCATTTTGGTCAGCAGAATTCGTGGACGCCGGCCGTGACGGGAAGCAAAATCCGCGGTCCGCTTGC
>JALVQM010000062.1 GCA_027025615.1 Desulfobacteraceae bacterium
TCCGCAGGAAATAGGTGTGCCAAAATACAACTATGGGTATCCCGTTGTCCCTGAGATATCTGATAGAAAAATTAAATTATAATATTATGACCAAAAACATTTTCTACGCTCATATTCTATTCAATGAAAAGATACACATATATCATTATTGCAATCCTGTTGTTTGGATGCTCAGCAAATGAAAAGCTCCCCGGGTACAAACAGGTTAATTATGTTGAGATCCTGCCCACCGATTCAGAGGAGGAAATTATCAGAAAGGCTGCCAATGTTACGCCGAGTGAGAGACAATTGGCATGGCAGAAAATGGAGCTGACAGCCTTTGTATGTTTTGGGATCAATTCTTTTACAGACAAGGAATGGGGCGACGGGAAAGAGGATCCGCAGCTGTTTAATCCCGAAAGTTTAGATGCCGGTCAATGGGTAAAAACCTGCAAAAATGCCGGCATGAAATTGGTTATTCTCACAGCCAAACATCACGATGGCTTTTGTCTTTGGCCGAGCAAATATACAGAACATTCCGTCATAAACAGTCCATGGAAAAACGGGAAAGGTGATGTAGTACAAGAGCTTGCAACCGCTTGCAGGAATCAGGGAATGAAGCTGGGTATTTACCTTTCTCCCTGGGACAGGAATAGTGCCTATTACGGAACTGATGAGTACAATGATTATTTTGTAAATCAGCTTACGGAATTATTAACCAACTATGGAGACGTTTCGGAAGTATGGTTTGATGGAGCATGTGGTGAAGGGCCAAACGGGAAAAAACAGATATACGACTGGCAAAGATATTACAAGACCGTCCGGCGCCTGCAACCAAAGGCGGTAATTGCAGTTATGGGACCTGATGTCCGCTGGGTTGGAACAGAAACGGGTTATGGCAGGGATACGGAGTGGAGTGTGGTGCCTGTCAGCATACAGGATGAGGATAAAATTGCAGCACGATCGCAACAGATGGCCGGCACATTCAACCCGGAGATAGATGCAATGTCAAAAGATCTCGGCAGCCGTAAAAAGCTTTTCGGTTCACAAAGGCTTGTGTGGTATCCTTCAGAAGTAGATGTTTCAATCCGTCCCGGTTGGTTCTATCATGGAAGTCAGGACTTGTTAGTCAAAACCCCCGAAAAACTGGTTGATATATATTATAGTTCAGTCGGGAAAAATTCGTTGCTTTTGTTAAATCTTCCCCCGGACAAACGTGGGCTTATTCATGAGAATGATATCAAAAGTCTAATGGGAATGAGACAAATACTTGATGAGACTTTCCGGGTGAACCTGACTGACAAAGCAAGGATCAAACATTTATCTCAATCAGAAGCAAAATCACTGATTGATGATGATTATGATTCGTATTGGATTGCAAAGGAAGAAAGTACAACGATTGAAATTATCCTGGATGGTGAAAAAACTTTCGATCGTATATTGTTGCAGGAGAATATTGCCCTTGGTCAGCGGGTTGAACGATTCAAGCTCGAAGCAAAGATTAAGGGTAACTGGGAGCAAATCGCTGAAGGGACGACTATAGGGTACAAACGACTGTTGCGGATGCCGGAAACCACTTCAGACAGGGTACGGTTGACCATTCTCAAATCCCGTGCAAATCCTGCACTGTCAAAATTCGGCCTTTATAAATCTCCTGACGGGATATGATTAAAATGAGAATACTTTGGCTTCAGAGTATTGAAAATGAATATGACGAATGGGAAGACGAATTAGAACCCGAAAAATAAATAAAGTGAATATGAAAAAGATTTTTTTTGCCGGTGTGATAGTTACAATGCTAATCACAGCATGTCAAAACACAGAAAAAAAAGCAGGTATCCCTTTTAGCGAAAAAAATGTACTGGCAAATGGCGAAGCACTTTTGGGGTCGGGTGCACAAACACAGCGCATCAGTGCCATTGCCAAGTTAAAAGAAGGAGAATGGAATGCCCTGGTCGATATAGAAGGACCTGGAATGATCAACCATATATGGTTTACTTTCCCTCCAACAGATACCATGCTTGGCAGACGCAATCTAATTCGCATATACTGGGATGGTGAGGAAGAACCCAGCGTGGAAGCGCCTCTGACTGACTTCTTCGGTATCCCATTTGGCTTTACGGGCAATGAGTTTTCGATAAACTCGAAATACCTTGTTGTGGCAAGAAAGAACGGTTTGAACTGCTATTTCAAAATGCCCTTTGCCAAAAGTGCAAAAATCGAAATATTCCCCGAACAGTTAGAGAGCGGAGGCGGGTTTTATATCCAGACTGATTATTACAAGTTTGCAAAA
>JALVQM010000063.1 GCA_027025615.1 Desulfobacteraceae bacterium
CGGCCTGGTGGATTACCGTGCCAAGGGTTATCCTGGCGGGCATAGTTGTCTGGCTGTGGCGGTTGATGGCCTGGTACAATAAACATAAAAAGGGGCGGGCTATAGAAGCGGCCAAAACCTAGGGGTACAGAGAAAATGAATAAAATGCCACGACATATCGGAATTGTTGCTTGTAGTGCGGAAGGTGCGGCACTGTGCTACCGGACCCTTTGTGTAGAAGCTCCGGCATTGATGGGCCGGCATATGCATCCTGAAATTTCCATGCACACCTATCCCCTTGGAAGTTACATGGACGCGATCTATGAGAACGACTGGCAACGGGTTGGATCCTTGATGTTGGCTTCTGTGGAAAAACTAGCCCGGATTGGAGCAGAGTTTGCAATTTGTCCTGACAATACCATCCACCAGGCCTTTGAGCATGTGGTGAACAAGTCTCCCATCGACTGGCTGCATATTGCCCAAGCGGTCGCAGAGGAAGCCTGTTTAAAGGGCTACAAAAAATTGGGTATTACGGGCACCAGGTACCTGATGACCGGTCCGGTATATCCCGGGCGCCTTGAATCCTGCGGTCTGCAGTGGGCAGTCCCTGGGCAGCAGGACCGGTCCATGATAGACAGAATCATTTTTGATGAACTTGTCAACGGGGTTTTCAGGGAACAATCGCGAGCCTACTTCAATGAGGTCTTTCAGAAGCTCAAAGACCGGGGTTGCGACGCGGTGGTGTTGGGTTGTACAGAGATTCCCCTGCTGGTGGATCCTGGGGATTGTCCCTTGCCGGTATTGGACTCAACCCGGCTGCTGGCCCGGGCGGCACTTAAAAGAGCTCTCTCCGAAACTTCGATGGCCTAGACCCGCCGTCCAATGATGATATGGTCGTCCGACTGAATTTTTAACCCGGAACCGGCAATGGCCGGATCCGGGCATGTGTGAAAAAAAGATGGATTGCGCTTTACAGCTTGCTGGCAAACTCACGTGCCGTGTCGGCAAAGGCCTTGGCCATGTTGGAAGCAAATGTAGTGAAAAGAAGTTTTTGCTTGTCAACACCCATGGCTTCAAGGCGCTTGTGAAGTTCATTCACCCGCCAGCGGGCGTAGATGTTACCTCTTTCGGCTTTGCAATTGCCCTCATGACATGCTGCCACCATCACCCCATCGGCACCTTCAACGAAAGCCTGCATTATAAATTCAACATCTACCTTGCCGGCACAGGGTACCTTAATCATTTTTAAACCGGCTGGCAGATCCATGGCAAACCGGCTTGCCGCTTGGCCGGCTTCAAGGGCTGAATTCTGGCAGCAAAAGGCAACTATGGACTGCTGCCCGTCATCTGCAACGGCTTCGGCGACTTGCCGGCCGAGGGCCTGGTCACTGAACTCGCCGATTTGGATGGCATCCATGGGGCATTCACTGGCACAGATGCCGCATCCCTGGCAGGCAAGGGGCGAGATGGCAGCTATTCCCTCCTGCCAGAAAATTGCTCCATGGGGGCAGCAACGATAGCAGGTAAGGCAGATTGTACATTTTTCCGGGTCGACCACCGCCCGGTCTGCCGGTACGGTTTTTTTGCCGTCGCCGAATAATTCTTTTATTCTCAGAGCGATGTTTGCCTCCAGCCCTGGGTAGGCGACATAGATTCCCTCGCGGTTTGATCTGACCGGGAAACGGTGTACATTATTGCTCGGCAGAAAACCTTCCAGGTCGGTATCCAGCCTGAGGGTCGCAGCCAGGAGCCGGTCCTGCTGGCCGGCCACGGTTTTTTCTTCGACCACCAGGTAGTCGTATTCGGCTTCCAGCTTCTGACGCAGGACAGAATCCTGGATACTGATTGTGATTTTTTCAGCCCCCTGTTCTATCTGCGGCATTTCCATGGGCTTGAAACAAACCACGCCGTCTTCGCGTACCTTGGTGAAAAGTCTTTCCAGACCCGGGCCGGCCACTTTGACGTTGCCTGCATAAATGCTGGCGCTGGCCCCTTCAAGTTTCTGAATAGTCGCAGCGGCATTCAGTACCCGGGCAGTGTATTCAGGGGTACCTTCCCATGCCAGGTTTGAAAGAAAGGCAACCGCTGCACCCTTAAACCGTGAGGCTGATTGTTCCTCGGCCAGCAGTTTTTCAATTTCACCCAGGGGGAGTACTTTTTCTCCAAGGAACAGGTTGAAAGCTTCGGTCTGGGGCTGAACATCGTAATCCGGTGCAACCACCACGGCTCCGAAATTGCGCTCAAGCTTGTCAGGGCCTTTTCGCAGAATGGCCCTGAAATCACCGGCGACT
>JALVQM010000064.1 GCA_027025615.1 Desulfobacteraceae bacterium
GTTGGGAACGGTAAATGACATGGGGGATTCTATAGCTATTAACGCACGATTAGTAGACTTGGAAAACGGTAAAACTGTAAGCGCAACCGAGGTCGAATTGCCCAAAACTCCTCTTATTGCCCAGTTACTCGATATTCCTGTTGCTGATAATCCATTTGCAATTACCACCTCTTCCTCCAGAAGATCTAAATCTTCCGGCAAGAAAAACAAACAGCAAATCCAGGAGGTGGATGGGTTTAGTTTTGCCTTAAAGCAATGTAAAAAATCTGGCACTGTTGTGAGTTGTAATGTCACCGTAACTAACAACAAAAGTGATAGAAAGATAGCAGTTTACAGTTCGAATGGCGGATGGGCTCAATCAACACTTTTTGATAATTTTGGTAATGCATACGCAGCAGATCGCGTTCAATTGGCAAATTGTGATGAAAACTCTTATTGCGAAATGAGGTTGATTAAAGGGGTGCCAACCAAATTAATTTTGACCTTTAATGGTGTCGCATCTGATGCAGAACGTGTATCTGTACTTGAATTGACATGCCAGACAACCGACCACTATACAGTGCAATTCAGAGACATCAATTTCAAAAAATGATGGCTGCCGAACGAGACTGGTATGGCCGGGACTGGAAAATTTTACGCAGTCAACTGGTGAAGCTTTGTCTGTTGCATTGCCACTCATTATTACATGGTGTGCAGAAAGGGCGACCATTGCCTGTCTCCAGTTTTATGGAGAAAATTACCCAAGATATCAACAACCGCATCACATTGGATAAAGTTGGTTTATGGCAACATTGTCTGCCCCTTCTTATTCGCCGGAAATGGTTGGAAAAAGAACTTGAAAAGGATCGACAGGTACTTTGTGGCGAGAAAAAAAGTAAGGGCAAAGAGGTTACGCCCCACCAGGCTCTGGCAAGAAAATTAAATCTTTTTTTCGAGATGAACCGTAGACAAAATCTCGCCGAAGAATTGGGAGTTTCCAGTAACAGGATAAAAACCTGGGAGCGTCTTGACCGAATCAGCCGGAAAATCAGTCAAACGAGTCCTGGTAACCGTTGCCGGGATGAACATTTTAATCTTCTCGCCAGCCATGTAAAACAATATCACGGCCATGACAAAAATTTGCCCCGCAAGGCAAAAACAGTTAAGGGCTATTTTTATCGATTCAGCAATGAATGCCTGGACAATATAGAGGATAGGGATAGCACTATGGACAAGTTATCTCTGCATAAAGCAAAAGATTTATTACAGGGTGTCGGCATGGCAGAGCTTGGGAAGTGTTTACAGGAAATGCCTGCTATTGCATTGGAAATTATCGATGTCTCCTTTGGGCTTGGTATATCGCCAATACATTATTTATCTATTGAAGATTATCTCCATAATAATCGCCTTACATTGGATCATTTCAGGAAACAGCAGGATCAAGCAATGGCTCAACTGCGGGATTGCCTTGAACTGAGGCTTGTCGCAAGACAGGGAGAGCACGCATTATGAATAACGATGGAATGGCCAGACTACTGGCAAAACTGCTGGATTCTCAAATTGAAATCGGACAATATGGGATTATTGAAAAAGAACGTCTTTATGCTTCTCTAACTACCGGCCCTCCCTTGAACGAAAAGGAACAAAGCCTGTTACTGCTCTCTCCTGTTGCCAGATTTGATTTACAGCAACTGCGCGAAGAAATTAAAGCGAAGTTGATTGCTGATCTAAAAATGAAAAATATATCGCAGACTCTTTTACCGTTGGCCGCTGCAACAGAAAACGACAAGGTTATTCTCAAGGGAAACGGGTTTAATGTAACTCTTTACAAGCATGAAGAACTGGGAATCCCCTGGATAATTCTTGTGCAACTGGGCAATTCTTATCTGCAGGCAATTAATCCAATGACAGTTTTACGACTTGTTGACTCAGGAGGATTGGAATGGTTAAGAGGAAAACCCGATAAAAATGGTGAAATCACAAGTCCGTGGAATGATAATGAAACAGATCTCCTGGCAAGGAGTAGACGTTTTTCTCTCACATTGGAGCCAGTGTAGTGGAAATTATGAAATCTGAAATCCTTTCTAAAAAACCAATTCAGATTCAATTTCCTTGCGTAAACGGACTTGCCAAAGGTCAATTAATAACAATAAACTGTTTTCCGGTGACAGAACTGAAAAGCAGTATCAAGGTTGTCACAGGTATAGACGAAGAAATTGCCGGCAGAATTATTGGCGCAACTCGATATGGAGAATTTGATCAAAGGGCGGGTGTTGGTGTCATGG
>JALVQM010000065.1 GCA_027025615.1 Desulfobacteraceae bacterium
TACCCCTAGGTTTTGGCCGCTTCTATAGCCCGCCCCTTTTTATGTTTATTGTACCAGGCCATCAACCGCCACAGCCAGACAACTATGCCCGCCAGGATAACCCTTGGCACGGTAATCCACCAGGCCGATACTCCAATGGCGACGAAAAGCAGGGTATCTTCAAGCAATGAGTGTGAAATAGCGATGTGTTGGTTAAGAATAGCCGCATTTTGCCGTGACAGTTTTCCTCTCTCGACATGGTCGATCATCACACCTGAACCATATGCCAGTCCAAGAGTGTTGGCCACGATCCATAAAAATGCAGCCTGCTGTGGTATTCCCAGGACCATCAAGGGGTACTTGAGCAGGTTTGAAAGCATCCTGGTGATTCCAAACTGTTCCAGAATGCGCTGCAAAATCATCAATACGGTCACGATCAGGATTATCTGAACACAAAGCCAGCTTATCCCCCTGGCCCATTGTCCGAACTGTGCCCAAAACCCCAGGACTGTTGCCTGGACCGTATTGCCAACTGTAAGCTGCAGGCTGTCGGCCGGCAGCAGCCGGTTGAGAGCAGCGGCCCCGGCAAAGCTAACCACCAGCCGCAACGTTACCATTATCCACAACGGCGAACCGGTCTTTTTTTGAACTGCGCTCTCCACCGGCAGATTATGGGCTATGAGGCACATAAGGGCCAGGATAGTAACCGTCCTGCCTGTCAGGCCAAGGGTTTCGATCACAGCGATACATGAATAAATATTTACCAGGGCGGCAGTTGCAAAGACGATTGCCGATTCACCCGGCAAACCCAGCAAAGCGAAACCCGGCTCCAGCAGGCCGGCGACAATTGCAAGTATACCTGAAACCTTCAACAGGAAAACGACGAAAGAAATCGGCACGGTCAGGGCCAGCAGCCAGGTGATTGTTCTTAAAGCGCCCGGCAGTGCGTCTTTTATACAGGCAAGCAGCCTGGACCGCCAGTTCTCAATCTCTTCCTGTGTCATAAGGGATCCCTTGTCGAGCTTATCGGTCCGATCAATCAAGGAATCTTTTTTAGCAAAGATCCTCCTGACAAGAAAACGAAAAAATCTTTGTATTTGCCATGGACTTTCGGACCTGCTAGAAATCAATCTTCAAAAGGGATTTGAAATTACAGCCCGGGTGAAAATATTATGAAACAACAAACAGCCATCCTTGCCGAAAAGTTCAGGCAGCTAATGGAAACTTTGCCCTATGTTTCGGCGGAATTTAAAGGACTGGGTGGCCGTATCAAGGCTCAGAACGACCATTTCCAGGTGGAAGAAATTTTACCTTACAGTCCCTGCGGCAAGGGTGAACATCTATATGTTACCGTCAAACGCAGCGGCTGGAACACCCTTGAGGTGGCTCGCAGCCTGGCCGGGGCAGCCGGCATACCGACTTCCCAGGTAGGTTTTGGCGGCCGCAAGGATAAAAACGCCTTGGTAGTGCAAACTTTCTCCCTCTGTCTTGACCAGACTTCAGCCACCCTTTCACTGGAAAAACAACTGTCTCGACTTCCATTTGAAATTATCGCCATCAACCGGCATACCAATAAGATCAAAATCGGGCATGTGGCTGCCAACCGGTTCAAAATTCTATTGAGCCAAGTAGAACCTCAATCCATCGGCCCGGCACTCAGGATTGCCGCAACCCTGACCGGCAAAGGTATAGCCAACTATTACGGCCCCCAGCGTTTCGGCCGTGGCGGTGCTAACATCCAGCGGGCCTTGCACCTGGCCCTGGTTGACTCCAGGATTCGTCGCCCGGACCGTTTCATGGTTTCGGTTTTCCAGGCCCTGCTTTTCAATACCTACCTCAACACCCGCTTTCAGCAGGGATTGGCCTTCACCATGCTGGAAGGCGACATAGCAAAAAAAACCGATACCGGCGGGATCTTTCTGGTCGATGATCAAAATGAAGCCAACCAAAGGTTTAATGACCACCGGATTGTTTATACCGGGCCGATATACGGACATAAGATGCTGGCGGCCCGCAAAACAGCAGGTGCTCTGGAACAACAAGTTCTGGCTTCCACGGGCCTTGCCCCTGAGAGGCTGAAACATATACGGGCCCGGGGCTCCCGCAGGCCAGCCATCCTTTTTCTGGAAAAAATCAAAATCGAACCTGCTCCCAATGGGCTGTGGTTTGAATTTACCTTGCCTTCCGGTGCTTATGCCACTGTAATAATGCGGGAATTCATCAAAGACTGATATCTCCGCGCAAAAGCCATGATCCAAAGGAAGCCAACCGCCGGGCAAT
>JALVQM010000066.1:0-6822 GCA_027025615.1 Desulfobacteraceae bacterium
ATTAAATGATCAGAAGTTTTTTTTTATTTCTCACCCTTATTCTCAGGCAGCGTCATCTTATCATTTCGATGGCCAAGAGAGAGGTCAAGACCCAGTATGTCGGTTCTTTACTTGGTTTTATCTGGACCTTCATCAATCCCTTGGTCATGATTTTTGTCTTCTGGTTTGTGTTTAGTGTGGGCTTTAAAGCAAAACCACTGAATAATGTGCCTTTTGTTGTCTGGTTGACCGCAGGTTTGGCGCCGTGGTTTGTGTTTTCCGATATTGTGGTTGGTTCCGCCGGTGTTATCGTTGCCAATGGTCATCTTATCAAAAAAACCCTTTTTCCCTCCCAGATTTTACCTCTGGTAAAGATATTGTCCTGCCTGATTACCCACTCGGTCTTCCTTGTTGTTCTGGTTGGGTTGATTATTTGCCAGCACATGGCCTTCAGTGTCTATTATTTTCAGTTTTTTTATTATCTTTTCTGTATGATTACCTTTGCGTTGGGGATTGCCTGGATTGTATCCGCTTTGAATGTTTTTATCCGGGATGTTGGTCAGATCGTGGGAGTGATCATTCAGGTTGGTTTCTGGGCAACCCCGGTGTTCTGGGATATCAATATCATGCCGGCCAAATATCAGACTGTGATAAAAATCAACCCCATGTATTACGTGGTGCAGGGATACAGGGAATCGTTTATTTATTTTGTCCCCTTCTGGAGTCACCCGAGACTTACTGTATATTTCTGGGTAGTGACCCTGTGTACTTTTGCTCTTGGCGCATTTGTCTTTAAGCGGTTGAAACCCCAATTTGCCGATGTTCTGTAGCCCGTTGTTCCCGGCCAACGATCTGCTGTGATGTGAGATAACAAGCCAGGATGAGATGTTGGTTCTATCTGCCTGTAGGCAATTCTTCTGATCACAACGACAAATCAACATATGGAAAACGATATTGTCATTCGGGCCAGAAACCTGACAAAAACATATAAACTCTATGATAAACATTCCAACAGGGTCAAGGAGGCATTTCATCCTTTCCGGAAGAAATATCATACGACGTTTAATGCATTAACCGATCTCTCTTTTTCTATAAAAAAAGGGGAAACCGTTGGTCTGATTGGTCGCAATGGCAGTGGCAAATCAACTCTGTTGCAGGTCATCTGCGGCATTGTCGAACCAACGTCCGGCGTTATTGATGTGCATGGGCGTATCTCCGCACTACTTGAGCTTGGGGCCGGATTCAATCCCGAGTTTACCGGTCGTGAAAATGTGTATCTCAATGCGACCATAATGGGGATGTCGAAACAGGAAATTGACGATTGCTATGATCAGATCGCTGAATTTGCCGATATAGGGTCTTTTATCGATCAACCCGTCAAAACCTATTCCAGCGGTATGTATGTGCGCCTTGCCTTTGCCGTGGCCATTAATGTTAATCCGGATATTTTGATTGTT
Organism: Desulfobacteraceae bacterium; assembly: GCA_027025615.1. Lineage (GTDB taxonomy): Bacteria > Desulfobacterota > Desulfobacteria > Desulfobacterales > Desulfosarcinaceae > JALVQM01. The sequence goes on from JALVQM010000066.1 coordinate 1,437, forward strand.
GATGAAGCGCTTTCCGTTGGTGATACACTTTTTCAGGTTAAGTGTTTCGCCAAGTTTAGAGAATTTCAGGAAAAAGGTGTGACGATAGTATTTGTTACCCATTCGGTTGATCTCGTGACCCGTTACTGTGACAATGGCTATCTCCTGGAAAGGGGACGTTTTTATGCGCAGGGTGATGTTATTGAGGTGGTTGATGAATACAACCGTTTACTGGTCAACTGCTCAAAAAAATCTCGGCAAAAGCAACACCGGACAACAGGGAGGAAAGTGGTTGGGCGGCAGGCAGCAGATCCGTTGCAGGACAGCGGAAGCAATCGGTTGGAATGGGAAGGAATGTTTAAGACTAATCCCCAGGAAAACAGATACGGCAACGGTGGAGCTACTATCCTTGAGGCAGGTATCTTTGATCAGGACGGCAATGGTGTCCAGACCATGCTCAAGGGGCAGGTATATGAATTTCGCATGAGGGTTCTTTTTCATAAACAGTTGCAAAATCCGGTGTTTGCCTACACCATTAAAGATATCAAGGGATTCGATATTACCGGGACCAATACTCTGTATCAAAATATCGAAACCGGGGCATTTGATAAGGGTGAAATAGCGACGATTATCTTTCGTCATAAAATGATTCTCGGTGAGGGAGGATATCTGTTGTCTTTTGGATGCGCCGGATTTGAAGATGACAATTATGTTATTTACGAAAGACGATATGACTATATGACATTTGAAGTCATTTCCGAAAAACCGAATGTGGGTTTTCTTGATCTTGAATCCGTGATCAGTTTGACTCGCCATCCAACCGTCTAATTATAACTCGATGAATAATTCACCTTGGTTAAAGATAAATAAATCCGTTTGCACGAATGCAGGGGTTTGGAGTGTCGATCCGGAAAAGGCCTTTGCATATTCCGATGGTCACACAGCGGAAAAGACTATGGCCGAAATTCTTTCCCGTGTACAGGACAGGAGTTCTCTGTCCGTTGAATTGGACGGTTTTGCCCATGATTGGGTCAGCAGGTATCATCTGAGCAGTGAACGGGCAAATATCTATAGATTTATTCGGCTCAAAGGCCTGGAAAACGGTCTTGAACTTGGCTGCGGCTGTGGGGCCATCGCACGATATATTGGGGAGCAGGGCATACAGCTTGACGCTGTTGAGGGAAATTATACACGGGCTGAGCTGGCAGCGAAGCGGTGCGCCGGCCTGGAAAATGTGACTGTTATCCATGAAAATTTTAATCATGCTAGGATTCCCGAAAAAAGCTACGATATTGTCTTGCTCAATGGCGTGTTGGAATATGCCGGAAAATTTATTGCGGGGAGAGGTGGCAACAGTAAAGAGGCCGCCTCGGAAATTCTGGCGCGGGCAACGGCCGCTCTTGTTCCCGGCGGAGTACTCTGTCTTGCCATTGAAAACCGGATGGGACTGAAGTATTGGCTTGGCGCCGCCGAGGATCATTATGGCATTCCCTATCTTGGTCTTTATAACTATCCGGAGGAGGCAGGGATTCGTACATATGACAGACAGGAACTGGTATCTATCCTCGGTAATCGTTGCTGCCGGTTCTTCTTTCCCTTTCCCGACTACAAGACGGCCAGGTTGGTTCTGAGTGAAGAGTATATAGAAGGTAATCCCGACTGTGCCGCCCATCTTTATCGGATGCCATCCCTTGATAACGGCGTTCCTGTAGAATCGGATGTGAATGAATTTTTTGCCTGGCAGGGACTGCGACAGGCAGATAAACTGGCAGATTTTGCCAATTCTTTCTTTATCCTGATTTCCGATGATCCTGAATCCCTTGCAACCATTGCCCCGTATGATTTTGTCCATTTTGCGGGCAGAAACAGAAAACCCGCGTATCGGGTAATGACCAGGAAAAGGCGTGGGCAGGAACTGGTGGAGAAAATCGGTATGTTTCCCCGGCAGGGGGCCTTTAGCCCCGTGCTTGAACATCGTCTGGAAGCGGCGGAATTTGTCCGGGGACCCTTGTTGACATCGATTTGGCTTACCGCCTGTTTAGGGCTTGATTTTAAAGCATTTAAACAACATCTCATCAGCTATTTTCAGTTTTTGGTCGAATTTTTTGAAAATGGTAGTAAAGACCTCGCCTTTGACCTGCTCCCCTTTAATATTATTGTCAGTGACAATGGCTCGTTCCAGTTCATTGATCGGGAATGGTCCTATCATGTTGATCTGACCCCTGAGTATATTTTGTTCCGGGCGTTACTCTGGTTTCCCGACGGGAACAATACTCTGCTACATCCTTTTTTTGAGAAGTTTCACCTTGCGACAATTCAGGATGTAATTGCCTTTGGTTTTGATGCTGTTTCCAGAATCCTGACTGAGGAAAAACTTGAACACTTCATAATGCTTGAAGAACAGTTCCAGTCCCTGGTCGAGTTTCAGACCGGCGCCAATCCGGTCCGGTATTTGTTGAATAGGCCCCTTACCAGGGGTGTAAGCGGCCAGCGGCAGGAGGTATTCCTTGCCCAGCTTTACTGGCAGGATGAAGACGCCTTCAACGAGGACGCAACTGCTGTCTGCCAGGGACGGATAGGTGTGGATCGGCAACAGCTTATGTTCCGTCTGCCACCGGGGTTGAAGCCACCGGAACGAATCCGTTTTGATCCCGCAGACCGGCCCGGTTTTTTTCATCTTTATCAGATAACTATCCTGGAAGAGGGTAAAACTGGTGACAGGAACGAGTTGTTTTGCCTGCATGACAGCCAACAAATTGCTGATGCTTCCGACCTGGAGAATATATATTACTGTAACAATATTCTTGGAGAGGCATTTTACGCGTCCGGAAATGATCCGTTCCTGGAAATCTCCATATCACCGGAAATTGTTGAACAGTACCGAGGTGGTACCCTTATTGTGGAAGTGGAAATGGACTGGCCGCAATCTCCTGATTATCTGGTGGTCATGGACTCCTTGGGCCATGAAGTGGTAAGGCAGCAGGAGGCTTTGAACCAGAAAGATGTACATATAACACAACTTGAGCAACATAATGAGAGCCAGGCGGACCGGATTTTTTCCCTTAAGGAGAACCTATCGCACATTGGTGATCAGATAAGGGCCAAGGATGTCCATATTGCAAACCTGGAGGGTGAACTTGCCCGAATTCGGCAGACCCGTGCCTGGAGGGCTGCAGAATTTTTCCGCAGGACGATCTATTATCGGGCCGGCGTTATTTTGCAGCTTGGGAAAAAAAGTGTCCATACCCTGCGAAATGAAGGATTTCGTTCTTTTCTACGTAAATCAAAAAGAACCCTGCGGGAAAACAGGCAGGCCGTCACCCTGGGCCTGTTGAAAAGTGATTATGACCTCTGGGTTAGGAACCATGCACTGGACCATAATGCCCGGGAGCGAATCCTTCAGGAAATTGACGGTTTCAGCAACAAGCCGTGTATCTCCATTATTGTTCCGGTGTACAATGTTGACCGGATCTGGCTTGAGAAAACTATTGCATCGGTCCAAAATCAGCTTTATGAAAACTGGGAACTTTGTCTGGTGGATGACGCCTCTTCCGCACCTCATGTTCGTGAAGTTCTGACCTCATACGCCGAAGCTGACAAGCGAATCAGGATTATGCTCAAAGAGGAAAATGAAGGCATAGCGCTCTGTTCAAACTGTGCTCTCGAGCTGGCCACCGGTGAGTATGTCGGTCTCCTTGACCATGACGATGAGTTGAGTATCGATGCTCTGTTTGAAAACGTGAAGGTGATCAATGAGTATCCCGAGGTGGGCTTGATATACAGTGATGAGGACAAAATGGATATGGAGGGGCGGCGGGTTGAGCCTTTTTTTAAGCCAGACTATTCACCGGACCTTTTGTTGTCCCAGAATTATATTTGCCATTTTACGGTGATGAAGAAGTCAATCGTCGATGAAATCGGCGGCTTTCGCAAGGGATATGATGGGTCTCAGGACCATGATATTATTCTGCGGGTGATTGAAAAAGCCGAGCGGGTGTGCCATATTCCAAAAATCCTCTATCACTGGCGAAAGATTCCAGGGTCCACGGCAGCGGTATATGACTCCAAATCCTATGCCTGGGAGGCCGGCCGGCTTGCCATTGAAGATTCATTGCGGAGAAGGAAGATCGATGGGACCGTCTCCCTTGCAAAATACCAGGGAAGTTACCGGGTAACAAGAACAATCATCGGTCGGCCGTTGGTGTCCATTATCATACCCTTCAAGGACAAGCCTGAACTGCTTGCAACCTGTATTGATTCCATCCTGGACAAGACCGGTTATCAGGAGTTTGAAATTATTGGCATCAGTAATAACAGCCGTCAGCAAGAAACATTGTCCCTGATGGTGGCCTATGCGGAAAAGGATGTCAGGGTACGCTTTGTGGAACATAATATTCCCTTCAATTTTCCCCAATTGTGTAATTTTGGTGTTGACGAGGCAAGGGGTGAATATGTCCTGCTCTTAAATAATGATATTGAAATACTTGCTGGCGGTTGGCTGGAATCCCTGCTGGAGCATGCCCAGCGGCAGGAAGTGGGCGCTGTTGGAGGAAAATTGTACTATCCGGACGACCGTATCCAGCATGCAGGCATTGTGGTTGGTATGGTCGGGGCGGCGGGGCACCCCCATCGCTTCTTCCATAGGGATGACGTGGGGTATTATGCCAGGGCTCACGTCATTCACAATGTCAGCGCTGTTACCGGGGCCTGCCTGATGGTGCAAAAAAGCAAATATCTTGAGGTGGAAGGCATGGACGAAGAAAATTTTCCGGTCGCCTATAATGATATTGATTTTTGTCTCAGGCTGCTGGAAAAGGGATACTGGAATGTGTTTACTCCCTATTGCGAGGCCTGCCACCATGAATCTCTTACCCGTGGTTACGAGGATACACCTGAGAAACAGGATCGGCTGGCGAGGGAAACGGAGGTGTTCATGCAGGTCTGGAATGACTTTATCCAGCGGGGAGATCCCTGGTATAATCCCAACCTGGCGCTGGACCGGGAAGATTTTTCCCTTCGCCTGACCTCTTCACGGGAGCAGATGGGCAGTGTACAGGATAAGGATAAAACCAGCTGAGATAAGGTGGTAATGAATTTCTGCAAAAAACAAGGCGTATTTTTTTCCGATCGATCCATGGGAAGAGATATTGTGCTTCTCTTGCTGGCAGGCCTGCTCCTGCGTCTTTTGCTCATGCCTTTTTTCTGTCATGTGGATTTTTTATCCGAAATGCGCCGGGTCTATGCCACCTTGCTCGCTGGTCACTACTATCCCGGGAAGACGCGGTTGGTTGTTTATTTCATCGAAATGGCTTTTATGCGGATTTTTCTGCCGTTTCTGCCCGATGCCGGCACCATGTTTTTCCTTGCCGATGGGGAGTCAACCACGGCGGGAATACATGCATTTTCC
>JALVQM010000066.1:6832-7019 GCA_027025615.1 Desulfobacteraceae bacterium
GCAGTTGCCTGTTGGCTGTTTAACCCAGTGACCCTGTATGCCTTTTATATCTTTGGTCGTTATGAATCCATTGCCATTTTTTTTATCAGTCTTTCTCTCTTGATGCTCAAAGAGAAGCGTTCGCTCCTGGCGGCCCTGATGTTGGGACTGGCCATTAACAGTCGGGAGATGTATGTATTCTTCCTGC
>JALVQM010000067.1:0-37893 GCA_027025615.1 Desulfobacteraceae bacterium
ATGCCGCCGGACAAAACCTGGCCCAGTTGCTGTTTGGCTCCGGGGGCTTTGCCACCAAGTTTCTAAAGACCACTGCCGCTCCTTTTATTTCCCGCAGTCTCAGCAAGGGTTTTTATCCAAAGAAAAAAATGGGGCGCCAGATTCCTTTTGAAAAGGGGTTTTTCAGCTTCCTGTCCCGGGGGGTCCGGGCGGCCCGTCCCGTGCAGGGAAGCTACTCGGTAACAATCCGGACCTACCCGACGGATGCCAACGCCGGGGCCAGGATTCAACCCCATGCCACGGTGTTGGAACTTCAATGCGCCAACGGAACCAGGCGGCTTGAGAACCTGAACTACCCGAAAAGCAAGACCTTCAAATGGTCTCCCCAGAATTGCGGAGATGTTACTTTTCAAATCATGGTTGGCAACCTGGTACTGATCAAGCAGTATACCGGTTCCATGGGCTTTGCCCGTTTCCTTAACGATTTCAAATCGGGCCAAAGGATATTCAGACCATCTGACTTTCCCAACGAGGCCCCGGCCATGAAAAGAATGGGCATAACGTCAATCAAAGCCCGCTATAGGTTCCAGGGACACAAGCCGGTCATCCGCTTGTTGGCCCGCAGCCTTGGCCGGGTGCCGCTGGGGATAGCAAAATGCTGGCAGCAAAAATGAACGCAATTGGCAGCTGGAATTGGGGTGCTGTCGGCAAACTGCCGGCAGCCGGGGATTTTTTTCAGAAAGGCGACCAGGTCCCCATGCTTGACGCTTTCGCCCATTGGATCCAGACAGGTTTTGGCCAAGTCGCACTGATGAAGAAAAATAAACCGGAAACCGTCGGACAGCACCGATCATGGAGGTTTTGGGCCGCCGGCATCCGTAAGCATGAACTGGTCTGCGGTTTGAGCCGGGACAGCAGCGACAGCCTCGGACGCCCTTATCCATTGCTCATGCTGGGACAGGGAGTTTGCAAAGGCTGGCAGCAACACTGGGAACAAATACCGTTGATCCTGGGAAAAGCCTGGTCGAAAATGGAATACATCGCCGCTCAGGATTACCAGAATCTGGACGAATTCTGGAATGCGCTCAAAACAATTGGTAACGAGGCTTTAGAAAGCCCGAACTTCCAGGGAAAAAACGATTTTTTCGGCCCTGTGCTGGAGCTGCGTTTGCAAAAACACCTGAAAGACCTCCAGCAAAACGGCCGCACGGTGATACCCATGGATACGGCCGAATCCGGCAACCCGGAGTCCGCAGCTTTCACGTGGCACCAATTGCTGGCCAACCGGCTTCGCAAGCTGCCCCGCGCTGTTTTCATGGGCGGCACCCTGGAACAATCTTTCATTGTAATATGCCTGGAGCCGCTGACCATTGAAGATTTCATCGAACTGTGGACCGGGCCAAAATTTGAACTGGACCTATCAAACCGGATGAGAAACCATGGATCCTGAAAAACTCGGCAAGGAACCCATCCCGGGGGACAACCCTGCGGGAAGTGACATTCGCTACGAGCCTGAATTTGAACAAATCCAGGCTGAAATCGACAAGCTTTCATCGCCCACGGCCAGCGGACAAGTTGACTGGCAACAGGTTGTAAATCTGGCCAGCGGCCTGCTGGCTGAAAAATCCAAGGACCTCAAGGTTGCAGGATACCTTGCCGTGGGATTGATTCATACCCGCAAAATAGAAGGCCTGGCTGATGGCCTGACAATCCTGCGGACCATGCTGGAAGAATACTGGGACAATCTCTATCCCAAGAAAAAAAGAATGCGCGGACGTGTCGGGGCTCTTACCTGGTGGATGGATAAAACCGAGGCCCTGCTTGAAAAACTGGCTAACACAACCATTGAGGCCGAACTTGCCGCCAGCATTAAGGAAAACCTCCGGCAAATCGATGAAATACTGGCTGAAAAAATGCCTGAACCACCACTGTTGATGCCCCTGATCCGCAAGGCAGAAGCGCTGCCGATCAAAGAGGTTAAAAAACAGGAAAGCGGACAGCCAAAGCCTGCCGCCGTTCAAAAAACGGATAAACCGGCACCTGCCGGGGCCGTTGCGCCTGCAGCCGAGTCTGAGGTCATTTCAACCGAGAAAGACGCCCTCAAGACGGTTTCAGCGGCCCTCCAAAAAATTCAACAAGCCTCAGGTTTTCTGCTTGAACACAACCTGTCAGATCCAACTGCCTTTGCCCTGCGACGCATCGCCTGTTGGAGTCGGGTAATCGATCTGCCTCCGGCCAGCGAGGGACGCACCCAGATCCCGCCACCACCGCCCCAGGTTCTCGAGGAACTGGAACAATTACAGGCCAATTCCCAGTGGGAAGCCCTGGTTATCGCCGCTGAAAAACGTCTCTCCCAGTATATTTTCTGGTTCGACCTCAATCGCTTGTCAGCCGAGGCCCTGTCATCGATGGGAGACCGCCACCTGCCGGCTGTCGAGACCATCTGCCAGCAAACCGCTTTTACAACGGCCCGGCTCGACGGTGTCCAGAACCTTGCTTTTTCAGACGGCACTCCATTTGCCGACCAGCAAACCAAGGCCTGGCTGCAATCCATAGCTTTCGGCAACCCACAAACAGTCGCACCTGCGGCAAATGTGCCAGGTACTGGTGCAGACAGCGACGAAATGGACCAGGTACTGGCTGAAGCCAGAAAACTTGCCAAGAAACGCAAGCTGGCCCAAGCGGTCAAACTGGTCCAGGATAAAATGCTTAAAAGTACAGGATTGCGCCGGCAATTTAAATGGCGGATGGCCATAGCCAAACTGCTGCTGGAAGCCAAAAAAGCAGACCTTGCCCGTCCCCAGCTGGAGCAGCTCCTTGAAACCATTGAACGTTTCGACCTGGAAAATTGGGAACCAGCCCTGGCCCTTGAAGGCCTGACCACAGCCCTGTCGGGTTTCAGGCTCGCCGCCGACAAGCAAGTGCGGGCCCGCTGCGACACGCTCTTGATGCGGATAGCCGCCATCGACCCGGCAGCGGCCATTGGTGCGGGCTGATTTTTGATAAACAAGCAATTGCTTAAACCTTTTTAAACACAAACACAGTAAAGGGGGTCCCCATGGCAAAAGAAGGAACCGTTGCCCCGAAAGAAAGAGTCAACATCGTCTACCGACCGGCGACCGGTGACGCCAAAGAAGAGGTGGAATTGCCGTTGAAGCTGCTGGTACTTGGAGATTTCACTCTCCAGGAAGACGAGCGCATGCTTGAAGAGCGCGAGCCGGTCAACGTGGACAAGGACAACTTCGACGAGGTGCTCAAAGCCCAAAACCTCAATCTGGACATCACGGTGGCCAACAAGCTGTCGGAAGATCCGGATGAGGAGATGAGTGTTTCGCTGAAGTTCGAGTCTCTGAAGGATTTCAACCCGGAGGCCGTTGCCCAGAACACCCCGGAACTCAAAAAGTTATTGGAGCTGCGGGAAGCCTTGAACGCTCTCAAGGGTCCCATGAGCAACCGCCCCGAGTTCCGTAAAAAGATCCAGCAAATCATCCAGGACGAAGCAGCCCGCGAAGAACTGCTCAAGGAGCTGAAGCTGGACGAGGACAAAGACAAATAACTAGCAAATAAAAGGAGGTACAGGGTATGGCTGAAGAACGCCAAGAGCAACAGCAGGCAGCCGAGCAAACCGGTGAGGCGGCGCCATCGTTGCTGGATGACATTGTTACCGCCACGCGTCTCAAGCCGGCCGATGAAGGCTACTCCATAGCCAGGCGCGGCGTCCAGGCTTTCATTGCCAACCTGGTTGAACCAGGTCGCAAGGTAGATAAAATTTCAAATGCCCTGGTCGATGAGATGATTGCTGAAATCGACCGCAAGTTAAGTACCCAACTGGACGAAATCCTGCATAACCCTGATTTTCAGAAATTGGAATCGGCCTGGCGTTCATTGAAATTTTTAGTGGATCGCACTGACTTCAGGGAAAACATCAAGATTGAAATTCTCAATGTCAGCAAGGAAGACCTGCTGGAAGATTTCGAAGACGCTCCTGAAATTCCCCAATCAGGTCTTTACAAGACGGTTTACACGGCAGAATACGGACAATTTGGGGGCCAACCTTACGGCAACATAATCGCCAATTACGAATTCGGCCCCGGCCCCCAGGACATAAAACTGCTCCAGAACGTGGCAGCGGTTGCCGCCATGGCTCATGCCCCGTTCATTGCCGCTGCAGGGCCCCAGTTCTTTGGAGTTGAAAATTTCAACGAGCTTCCCAACCTTAAGGACCTGCGGTCGATTTTCGAAGGCCCCCAGTATGCCAAGTGGCAATCTTTCCGTGAATCGGAAGATGCCCGTTACGTTGGGCTTACTTTGCCTCGCTTTTTGTTGCGCCTTCCCTATGGCCCGGACACCCAGCCGGTCAAGGCTTTCAATTACCATGAAGATGTTTCAGATTCTCATGAGCGTTACCTGTGGGGCAACGCCGCTTTTGCCTTTGCCACCCGTTTAACCGACAGCTTTGCCAAGTACCGCTGGTGCACCAACATCATCGGCCCAATGGGCGGAGGTACCGTAGAAGATCTGCCTCTGCATCAGTTCGAAGCCATGGGCGCGGTTCAGACCAAGATTCCCACCGAAGTCCTGATATCCGAACGACGCGAGTTTGAATTGTCCGAAGAAGGTTTCATCGCCCTGACCATGCGCAAGGGCAGCGATAACGCCTGCTTTTTCTCGGCAAACTCGGTCCAGAAGCCCAAATTTTTCGGAAACAGCAAAGAGGGCAAAGAAGCAGAACTCAATTACAAGCTCGGTACCCAGCTACCGTACATGTATGTTGCCAACCGCCTGGCTCACTATCTGAAAGTAATTCAGCGGGAAAACATCGGCAGCTGGAAAGAACGCGGGGACCTTGAAAGGGAGCTGAATTCCTGGATCAGGCAGTACGTAGCCGACCAGGACAATCCACCGGCTTCGGTGCGCAGCCGCAAGCCACTGCGCAGGGCACTGATAACAGTTGAAGACGTGGAAGGCGAACCCGGATGGTACAAGGTAGGCATGAAGGTTCGTCCGCACTTCAAGTACATGGGCGCCTTTTTTACCCTGTCTCTGGTAGGCAAACTGGACAAGGAGTAATCCAATAACTCAGATTAATTGAAACAAACATTCTTACTATTTAAAGAAGGAGGATTGTCATGCCAACCCCTGCTTACATGTCGATTGAAGGCCAAAACCAGGGAAATATTACTGAAAATGCATTTACCGCTGAAAGTGTGGGCAACATCTACCAGGAAGGCCACGAAAACGAGATCATGGTATATGCTTTCAACCACGAACTGTCGGTACCCACCAGCACCCAGAGCGGTCAGCCCACGGGTCAAAGGACACACAAGCCCATGACCATAACCAAAATCTTCGACAAGTCTTCACCCCTGCTTTACACTGCCCTTACCACAGGAGAAGTGCTCACCAAGTGTGAAATCAAGTGGTACCGTACCAGCATAGACGGCAGGCAGGAACATTACTTTACCATTGCACTGGAAGACGCCATCGTCACCAACATACGGGCCTACATGCCCAACTGCCAGGATCCGAGCCAAGCCCATTTCACTCACCTGGAAGATGTATCTTTTACCTATCGCAAGATAAAGTGGACTCATGAAACTGCCAGCACAGCAGGTGAAGACGACTGGCGTACACCGGTAACCTAGGCCTTGGCACCAAGGGCCAATGTTAATAGGCAGGCGGCCGTCAGGCCGCCCGGCCTGAAATGAACAGCGATGAAAGAACACCGCTTGATGGATCGCATCAGATTGCTGGCCAAAAACCCAAACCGGAGGTTCAGCGACGACCCCCGGGAGATGATCCGTTCCATCCAGATGCATCTGCAGCGAATATTAAATACGCGCCGTGGCAGTGTACCGATTGCCGCCGACTACGGGGTGCCGGATTTTACCGATTACATGAGTACTTATCCCGAGTCCCAGCGAGATATCGAAAAAGCATTAAAGCAGACTATCCAGAGGTTCGAGCCGCGTCTGAAATCTGTTCGGGTTACATTTTTACCCCAGGAAGAAAATTTTTTAACCCTTAATTTTGAAATAAAGGCCAAGTTAGCCCTAGGCAACGGGCGGGAACCCATTATTTTTGAAAGCATGATTGACTCTGACGGGCATATAAAGATCAAAACATGATTGTTCAGCGGACCTGGAAAAAAGTTTTACAAGATTTTCACTTTTCGGCAATACCACTAAACATGAGAAAAGGTTTTTGATGTTCAACCGATATTTCCAGCAGGAACTTGCCAACCTTAAAGAGCTGGGGGCCGAATTTTCACGTAAGCACCCGGCCGTTGCCCCCATGCTGAGCGGGCTTTCCGCCGATCCTGACGTGGAACGGCTGCTTGAGGGGGTGGCCTTCCTGACGGCCATGCTGCGGCAGAAACTTGACGACGATTTTCCTGAAATTATTCACGAACTCTTCCAGCTGATCTGGCCCCATTTTTTAAGACCCATTCCGGCGACCTCCATTGTGGCTTTCACACCTAAGGCGGCATTAAAACAGGCGGTCAGGGTTAAACGGGGCACCCTTTTGGCTTCGGTGCCGGTGGAAGGAACATCCTGTCTTTTCAAAACCTGTTATGACGTGGAGGTTCAACCCTTGGGCCTGGAAGCGGCCAATGTGGAAGACAAACCAGGACATCCTCCCCGGATTACCCTGCACCTGAAGCTCCAGGGCCTGGAGCTTCAAAAGTGGCAAACCGACAGGATTCGTTTCCATGTAAGCGGAGATTATCCCAGGGCGGCCGACACCTTTTTCCTGTTGTTACGCCACCTGCAACGGATCGTGCTTCGTAATGAAAATGGTTCGGCTTGCATCCTGCCCCCGGAAGCTCTCCAGGCGGTAGGAATGGGACCAGAACAAAGCCTGCTGCCCTATCCGCCCCAGTCCTTCCCGTCCTACAGGATTTTACAGGAATATTTTGTTTTACCTGAAAAATATCTTTTCCTGGAATTAAAAGGTTTTGATCGATGGCAAAAGCGGGGACCGGGAGACCGTTTTGAAATCATCTTCGAACTGAAAAAACCTCCCTTTGGACTGCCTCCTTTAAGGAGACAAGACATTGTGCTTTTTGCCACACCGGTTGTAAACATCTTTGAGCACGAGGCCGAACCGGTCAGGCTTGATCATCGCCGCCATGAATACCTGGTGCAACCCAGTGGCGGCCACAAGGACCAATACCAGGTATATGCGGTTGATGCTGTTACCGGTTTCAGCCAGGGGACAGCACGGGAACGTACCTTTGTGCCTTTTGAAGTGTTCGCTCCCAGGCAACAGGGGCATCCCGTCTTCCATACCCGTATTCAGCGTTCACCGGTAAGGCCAGGTTTTGATTTTTATATTTCAGTGGTTTACCCGCAAAACCAGGTCCCTCCACGGCCGGAAACCCTTTCGATGCACCTGCGCTGCACCAACGGGTTTCTTCCCGAAGCCCTGCAAACAGGCGACATTTGCCGTCCTACCAGCAGCTGTCCGGAGCTGGTGGATTTTACCAACATCCGCCCTCCAACGGCCAATATACTGCCACCTCTGGGCCAAAACCTTCTTTGGCGCCTGGTTTCCCACCTTTGCCTTAACTACCGTTCCCTGGCATCGGCAGAAAACCTCAAGGCTCTGCTGGCGTTGTATAATTTCGAGGAAAATCGCGACCGCCCAGCATTTCTGGCCAACCAGAAACGGATAGATGGAATCCAGACCGTGGAAAGCCTGCCGGCCGACAGGCTGGTCGACGGGATAATAATGCGTGGTCGGGATATAAAGCTGGGGTTACGCCAGGATCATTATGCCGGTCCCGGCGATCTGTTTCTCTTTGGAACAGTCCTGGACGCTTTTTTTGGCGCTTATGCCGCAATCAACAGTTTTACCCGGCTGGTAATCAGAGAATCTCTGAAAGGCGAGCAATACCAATGGCCTGCACGGATAGGAGATCACCTGCTGATATGAAAAAGAAAACCAGCAAAGTTCAGGTGGATCAGCTGTTACAACAAGCCTACGAATTCTCCTTTTTCCAGGCGATCCGCCTTCTCCGCCAGGCCTGCCGGCAAGAGCCAAAGCAGGCGGATATCAGGGTGCGCCCCAAGCTGTTCCTCGGTTTTCCGGCTGCTGATATAGACCGCGTAACAGTGGAAAAAAACAACGACCGCAAGCTTTATTGCATGACAGCCAATTTTCTTGGGCTTTACGGGGTTTCCTCCCCCCTGCCCATATTTTATACTGAAGACCTGATTGAAGAGCGGGCCCAGGACGAATCGGTCAGCCGGGATTTCCTGGACATCTTCAATCACCGGCTTTACGACCTGCTTTTCGAATGCTGGCGCAAGTACCGTCTTTTTTTCCAGGTCAACGAGTACAATGACCAAACGGTAAAAGAACGGCTGTACTGCCTTTTAGGCCTTGGCTCCGGCACGGCGCGCAAGGAAATGGACAATTCCCGGCGACTTTTGCGCTACCTGGGATTATTTACCCAGTTTCCCCGCAGCGCCACCGGCTTGTCCACCCTGCTTTCCGATGCCCTTAAAAATGTTCCTATAACCATCATTCCCTGCATTGCCCGCAAGGCGAGGATTGCCGAGGATCAACGTTTTTCCCTTGGCCGGGCCAACTGCCGCCTGGGCGGAAACTCATACCTTGGAAACCAGGTCCGGGACCGGATGGGTAAATTTCGCATAAGGATCGGTCCCCTGGATCAGGAAAAGTTTCTGTTTTTCACCCCCGGAAACCCGGGATACAGCGAGCTTGCCGAGCTGACCTCGTTGTATCTCAACCAGCCCCTTGAATGCGAGGCCGAGCTGGTAATGGCACCCGGCCAAGCCCAAACTACCTGCCTGGGTAAAAAACCGCGGGCCTGTCTGGGGGTAAACACCTGGGTTTTCGGCGGACATACTATCGATCGCCAGATGGAAATCCGCTTTGCCGTCAGACAACCTCAAACCACCCCGGCCCCAGGAACCGCAAATGGTCCGGCCGAAGAGGAAAGGATAGCATCATGATTCGTGTGGACATCAAGGCTCTGATCGAACGCCTCAACCCTTATTGTGTCAACTGCCTGGAAGCAGCCGCAGGCATGTGCGTCGCCCGTACCCATTACGAGGTTACCGTGGAGCACATGCTTTCCAAGCTGATCGATTCCCCCCAAACCGATATTCCCTTGATTCTCAAGCAGTTCGACATCGACCCGGGTCGGTTCCAAAAAGCCCTGGACCAGACCTTGGAAGGGTTTTCCACCGGCAATGCAGCCAAGCCGGTCTTTTCGCCTATTTTACTCGACTGGCTCCAGGACGCCTGGCTGGTCGCCTCGGTGGACATGGGAGAAGCCCGTCTGCGTTCCGGTGCCCTGCTGCTTTCACTGCTTAACCGCCCCCTGCAATTGGCCGCCGGTGACTGGATTGACCTGCTGGCCGATCTTAACAGGGACACTATCTCCAAGCAGTTCTGGGAACTTGTCAAGGGATCCAGCGAAAAGGCGGTCCGCCCCGAAGTGGTGGAAACCGAAGCCGGCCGACCCACAGGTGAAACCGCCCTGGAGCGTTTCTGTGTCGATTTTACCGCCAGGGCCGCAGCAGGAGAAATCGATCCTGTATTCGGGCGCGATGGTGAAATCCGACAAATGGTCGACATTCTAGCCCGACGTCGCAAAAACAACCCCATCGTGGTGGGTGAAGCCGGGGTTGGCAAAACCGCTGTCGTCGAAGGACTGGCCCTGCGGGTGGTAGAAGGAGATGTGCCCGAAATTTTGCGTGAAGTTTCCATCATGGGACTGGACATGGGACTGCTGCAGGCCGGGGCAGGGATGAAAGGCGAATTTGAAAACCGACTGAAATCGGTAATTAACGAAATCAAGGCTTCAGAAAAGCCGATCATCATGTTTATCGACGAGGCCCACACCCTTATAGGGGCTGGTGGCGCTGCCGGTATGAGCGATGCCGCCAACCTGCTGAAACCGGCCCTGGCCAGGGGTGAACTGCGGACCATCGCAGCCACCACCTGGTCGGAGTACAAGAAATACTTTGAAAAAGATGCAGCTCTGGCACGACGTTTCCAGCCCGTAAAACTGGACGAACCTGACGTTGAAACGGCCAAGCTGATTTTACGCGGGCTCAAGACCAAGTACGAAAGCGCCCACAAAGTGGTGGTCCGGGATGATGCCATTGAAACTGCTGCAGAGCTTGCCAGTCGTTATATTTCAGGCCGCCAGCTTCCCGACAAGGCCGTCGACCTGCTCGACACCAGCGCAGCCAGGGTGAAAATTTTACTGACCGCCACCCCGGATATAATCGAGGACAAGCAGCGCCGCATCCAGGCCATCGACCGGGAACTGGATGCCATGGCCCGTGACCGGCTCCACGGAGTACAAATAGATATTGAGCACCAAAAAGAACTGGAAAACGAACGCCGGGATCTCAATCAACAAATGGAACAGCTCAAAGAGCGCTGGCTCAAGGAGCAGGAGCTGGCCCACCAAGTTATCGATCTGCAGAGCGAGTTGGAAGAAATGCAGGAAGATGGCGATCAAAGACAAGTCATCGAAAATCAGCTTTCCGACCTGCGGGCCAGGCTCGCCGAGATCCAGGGTGAAGAGCCCCTGGTACGCACAGAAGTCGACCCTGACGTGGTCTCCAAAGTGGTTTCGGACTGGACAGGAGTGCCCCTGGGCAAGGTTATGCGGGACGAAGCAGCCAACGTAGTCAACCTGGAAGAAAACCTGAAGCAAAGAATAAAAGGCCAGGATCAGGCCTTGACGACCATCTGCAAGGTAATCCAATCGGCAAAAGCCGGTATCAAGGATCCCAATCAGCCCATGGGTGTATTTCTGCTTGTGGGACCCAGCGGTGTAGGCAAAACCGAGACAGGCCTGGCCATTGCCGACCTGCTCTTTGGTGGTGAAAACTTCATGGTAACCATCAACATGAGTGAATTTCAGGAAAAACACACTGTCAGTCGCCTGATTGGATCACCGCCTGGTTATGTGGGCTACGGCGAAGGGGGTGTGCTGACCGAGGCCGTACGCCAGCGACCTTACTCTGTAGTCCTGCTGGACGAAGTGGAAAAGGGTCACCTGGAGGTAATGAACTTATTTTACCAGGTATTCGACAAGGGAATGCTGTCCGACGGCGAAGGACGACTGATCGATTTTAAAAATACAGTAATATTTCTTACCAGCAACCTTGCCACCGATGTAATCACCGAGATGTGTGCCGACGGAAGACCGGACCTGGAAACCATTGAAGCCGCGGTCAGGCCGATTCTGTCCAGCCATTTCAAGCCGGCCCTGCTAGCCAGAATGACAGTGGTGCCCTATCTTACCCTGGATAGCGACATCCTGAAACAGATTGTTGCTCTCAAAATGGAAAAACTGGTGCGCCGCTTAGCCGAGACCCATAAAATGGAACTGGTTTATACTCCGGCTGTGGCCGATCAGATTGCTGCCCGTTGCACCGAAGTTGAAACCGGGGCCCGCAATATCGACGCTATTATGAACGGATCCATCATGCCGCGCATGTCACATGAGATCCTGGCCCGTATGAGCCAGGCCGAACTGCCTTCAAGGGTAGTGCTGGATCTGGACGATGAAGGTGGCTTTGTTGTCAAGTTTGACCAAGCTTAACCAGGAAAAAGGGAGTATTAGCCATGCCTGCCAATGAGCCCGAGTTTACTTTCGAAATTGCCGGAAACCATTTCCACGTGGTTGCCTTTAAAGCCCGCGAAAAGATTTCAGATCTTTTTCAAATTGATCTCCAGCTGGCAACCGAAGAAGAAGTGGATTTTCCCGATGTAATCGGCCAGGCTGCAATTTTTACCATTGAAGGAATCGAATCCGAGCGCCGGTTTCACGGTATTGTCAACCGTTTTGCCCAAACCGGCTCCTCAGGTCGCTTTTTTCTGTACACGGCCCAAGTAGTCCCGTCGGCCTGGTTGCTGAACCTGGAGCAGGATTGCCGGATCTTCCAGAACAAGACCGTACAGGAAATCATTCAACAGATAATGGAAGAATCGTCCATTGCCTCGGACGCTTTCGACTTCAGGCTCCATGAAAATTATACCGCCAGGCCCTATTGTGTCCAGTACGATGAAACCGACCTGAATTTCCTCAACCGACTCTGTGAACAGGATGGAATTTTCTACTTTTTCGAGCACTCCCAGGAAGGGCACGTTATGGTCTTCGGCGACGGCCAGGTCAATTACCAGCCAATCGAGGGTGAAGCTCAGATAGAATACAACCCAGACAGCAGTATGGTGGCTGAAGAAGAAGCTGTCGTAAGTTTCAGATTCGATCGCCAGTTGACCCCCGGCAAATTCAGCACGCGGGACTACAATTTCACCCGGCCGTCTCTGGATCTTACCTCCGAACAGACAGCCGAAGACAACACCGAGAGGGAAATTTTTGAATTTCCAGGCCTCTACGAAGAACAGAGCGACGGCGACCGTCTGGCCCAGGTGAGGCTGCAGCAAACGGTGATGTTCAGGGATCTTGCCAGCGGCACCGGTGTCTGCCCCCGGTTTGTTCCCGGTTTTACCTTCACCCTGAGCGGCCACAGCCTGGATTCACTAAACCAGGAGTACTTGCTGACAGAAGTAATCCACGAGGGTAGCCAGCCCCAGGTACTGGCCGAAAGAAGTCGCACCGACGAGCCCAGCAATTACATCAACAGTTTCAAGGCCGTGCCTTCATCGATAACCATCCGGCCGGAGAGGCGCACGCAACGGCCCAGAATCCGCGGAGTACACACCGCCGTGGTGGTTGGGCCCTCGGGTGAAGAAATCTACACCGATGACATGGGGCGGATCAAGGTCCAGTTTTTTTGGGATCGCAATGGACAGAGCGATGAAAACAGTTCCTGCTGGATCAGGGTCAGCCAGGCCTGGGCCGGATCCGGTTGGGGAGCGCTTTTTATCCCCAGGATCGGCCAGGAGGTGGTGGTCGATTTTATCGAGGGAGATCCCGACAGGCCGCTTGTTACCGGGACCGTTTACCACGGTACAAACACCCCGCCCTGGGACCTGCCGGATGAAAAAACCAAAAGCGGAATCAAAAGCGAAAGTTCCACCGGCGGCGGGGGCAACAATGAAATCCGTTTCGAAGACAAGGCCGACAATGAAGAGCTCTATATGCACGCCCAAAAGGATATGAACATCGAGGTCAACAATAATCACAGCCGCACTGTGGGCGCCAATGACAGTTTAAGCATCAAGAAAAACCGCAATATCCATGTAAAGCAAAACTGCGAAGAAAAAATCGATCAGCAGCGCAAGCTAACCATCAAGGGCAAACATGAACGCACGGCTGAAAACGACGAAACCATCAACATCACCGGCAAACGCAAACTAACTGCCGGTACCGAAGAGCACAAGGTAAATGGAAACCGCAAGCTGGATGTTACCGGCAACGAAAATTACACTGTAACCGGCTCGCGCACCTTCAGGGCCCGCTCGGAAACCCATACCATAGGTACAACCAGACAAGTAAGCTCCCAATCAGAAACCAAAAGAGTATCTTCCTCCCGAACATTTACCGCTGGTGTTGAAACTTACACCGTAACCGGTGCCCGCACTCTCACAGTAGGTTCCGAAAACCGGACGGTCACCAACCAACAGACCTTTCTGGGCATGGATGTGACCACCGATTCAGGGGCCAAGTTCGAAAACTTCGCCGGGATGAAATGCTCAAACCATTTGGCCCTGTTGATGGAGCTGAAACAGCTCACCAACAGCGTAACTAATATAAAGCTGGAATACACAAATGTGTCATGTACTCAGAATGGAATCGAACTCGATCCAGCCACTTTACACATAATGACCTGAAGCGGCATTTTAGCCATGAAAATAATCAAACCCTTGAAACTGGGCTTGCTGTTTAAGACCTTTGAATACCGGGGGCGCTGTTTCTGGTCTCCGGCCTTACTGATCTTTTTCGACTTCCAAGACAGGCCTCAGCTGGAAACAGAGGTTGACCTCTGGAAGCTGGTGCCCCAGCGCTTGGGACAACAGATCCTGGACGAGGCCATGCCCAAAAGCCGGGCCGAAATCCTGGTAAACGGTTCCTTTTTCGCCCCCGGACACAAGCCTGTAACTGCCGGCCAGATAAAGATAAAAATAGGGCCGGTGGACAAGACCCTGTACATCTATGGCAACCGCTACTGGAAACGGTCGCCCTCCCTGGCCTGGATTATTTCCGATCCAGAACCGATGCTGGAAATGCCTATAGACTGGGGTCATTCTTTCGGGGGTCCCGACTACAAGCCCAACCCCCTGGGCAGGGGAACCCAGGCAACCAAAATGCCAGGACACGGAAAGGTTGTTGCCCTGCCCAATGTCGAGCTTCCCGGACAACTCATAGGTTCACCCAAGGATCGGCCCCCACCGGCCGGCTTGGGTCCCATCGACCTGACCTGGCCCCAGCGTTTTTCGAAATGTGGTACCTATGGCAAGCAATGGTTTGAAGAACGCTTTCCAGGCCTGCCGGATGATATCGACTGGACTTTTTTCAACACAGCACCTACAGACCAGCAGATAGACGGTTTTTTCAGCGGAAACGAGACTTTCGTAGTGGAAGGGATGCATCCTGACCACAAACGCCTGGAAGGCAGACTGCCTGCTGTCAGGCCGCGCTGTTTTATCTGCCGCCAAAGTTCAGATCAAGCCCGGGACCTTGAAGAGCTGGAACTCAACCTGGATACCGTCTGGCTTTTTCCCGACGTGCTCAAAGGCCTTCTGATTTATCGTGGACTTACCGAGGTTTCTGATAGCATGGCCAAGGAAATCACCAAAGTATTAATGGCCTATGAAAAGCTGGACTCTCCTGCCCGGAACCTCGAACACTACCGCCAAGCGCTTGAAAAACGATCCGATCCTCAAAAGGCGGGCCTGACTCTTCTGGACGAAACCGACCTGATCGCAGAAGGCGAACGTTCCGGTATTGCTGAGCTGATGGCCGCCGACGATGGCCAGCAGCAACAATGGGAACAGTTGCTCCAGAAAAAGCTACGCCTGCGCATGGAAAACGACCTCAAACAGGTAAGGGCATCACTGGCTTCCCAGGGGCTTGATCCAGATAAGATCCTGCCTCTGCCTGAACCTGTAGAATACGACCCCACCGACATCGACAAGCTGCTAGCAGAGGCAAAGGATGCACGCCGCAAGTCTGAACAAGTACTTGCCGGGCATTTGAAACAGCTGGGATTGACCAAACAGCAACTGGTGGAACAAGCCGAAACCAAGCCTGCACCTCGACCGGTTTTTTCAGCAGCCCGGGCAGTTGAGACCTTCCGGTCCATTGGCATTGAAAGTAATGAGCTGACAAAAAAGATGCTGGCAATTGAAGAAACCTTTTTTCAAAGCTATCGCCAGTTCGGTCACAAGTTGCCGCCGGTTATACCTCCGGGACCGGAGACCGACGAAGAAAGGATCCAAATCTTGATCAGGGCCTGTAAAGAAGGCACCAGCCTGGCAGATATGGATCTTGCCGGGCTCGACCTTTCCGGGATGGAGCTTTCCGGAGCCAACTTGGCCGGAGCTTTCCTGGAAGGCGTAAGTCTTGCTGGAGCAGATCTTTGCGGGGCGGATCTTTCCAACTGCGCCCTGATGCGGGCCGATCTTTCAGGAGCAATGTTGAAAGGCGCCAAAATCCGTGGCGCCGGCCTTGGCCGCAGCAAGCTGACCGGGGCAAATTTTACCGGAGCAGATCTTGACGGAGCCTATCTGGTTGAAGCAGATCTTTGCGGGACGATATTTGTCGAAGCAAGCCTTGCAAAAGCCGACCTGAGTCAGGTCAAGGCCCTCAAAGCCGATTTCAGGCGGGCTACGATCACTAACGTACGTTTTATCGAGGCTGATTTTAGCGGCGCAAATTTCAGCCAGGCCGATCTTGGAGAAGGAATTTTTATTCAAACCGTTTTGAAAAAAGCCGATTTTAACGGCTGTAAGCTGGTCAAAGCAACTTTAGTCAAAACGGACGCAACCGAAGCCGACTTCAGCAATGTGCGCTTTGACAATCTCAGGGCCGCTGCGGACTGCATCTGCGAAAAGACCAGCTTCCGACACGCATGGATGGAAGGGGCCAACCTCAGAGGGGCCAGATTGAAAGGGGCCAACTTCGATCAGGCCAACCTCGACTCCGCCGACCTGAGCGAAGCCGATTTACGCCAAACCTCCTTTCGCTATGCAACAGCCAAAAAGGCCCTGTTCATGGAGTCAGACATGACCGCAGCCAAAATGACAGGTGCCAATCTTTTTGAAAGCCTTCTGCATAAGGCCAACCTCGAACAGACCGATCTGCAGGGTACCAATCTGTTCGGGGTCGATTTCATGAAGGCCAGGTTCCGGAACACCGATGTTCGTCAAGCCCTCACGGCAAAGTCAACCCTACTGCGCTGGATGCCGAAAAAATGAACGATCTGGAAAAAAAGCTGGAGCAACAGATCAAGCAAGAACTGGCTTACTTCGGTCCACCCCAACGCCTGGATCGGCAGGAGCTTGAAAAGCGCGCTGCCGGCGGAGAGTTCCTGGCCAATTTCAATTGCAGCGGCCTGGATCTTTCCGGAATCGATCTGTCTGGATGTATAATGGAAAGGGTTGATTTCAGGGGAGCCAATCTGGAAGGCGCCCGTTTCAAAGAGGCGGTGCTCAACCAATGCAGCCTGGACCATACCAGGCTGGCCGGAGCCAATTTATTCATGACTTTGATTACCCAGACCGGACTGGAAAAGGCAAGCGCACCGCAGTCCTGCTGGACAATGGCCAAGATCGTGGAAAGTCCGGCCGATGGCCTGGACCTCAGCGGCTGCCAGCTTTCCAAGGCTTTCTTTTATCAGGTAAACCTCAGCCGGGCGGTGCTGGCTTCTTCCGACCTGGAACAGGCAGCTTTCATCGAAACCGTTCTAGAAGGCTGCGATTTTTCCGGTGCCTTGCTCCCCCAGGCGGTTTTGGTGAAAGTCGATTTCAGGCAGATCAATATTTCCAAAGCCGACCTGTCCCGGGCCATCCTGATGGAATCAAACTTCAGCGGCCTTGACCTCTCCGGTATAAACCTGGTTCAAGCCCAGTTGAAAGGAAGCAACTTTTTCCAAACCGACCTCTCCGGCGCCGATCTGACCCAGGCAGGGTTTGTCAAGGCTAACCTGGAAGGCGCCAACCTGGACCGGGTCAAGGCAAAAATGGCTCTTTTCGCGGAGTCTAACCTGAGAGGAGTTTCCATGCGCATGGCCGACCTGTGCCAAGCCGTGCTCCAAAAGGCAGATCTTACAAAGGCCGACCTGCGGGCTAGCGACCTGACCGCCGCCGTGCTATCCGAAAGCAAATTCCTGGCGGCCCGGCTGGAAAAGGCCAATTTCACTGACGCCGACATGGCCCATGCCGATCTTTCCGGGGCCGACTTGAGCGGAGCCAACCTTTTCCGGGCCAGGTTGCATCGAATCATCGACAAGGCAACCATCTGGAAGGGCTCCAATCGGGAATCGGCCAGCGGGGACGACAAACTAAGGGTCATGGGCGAAGAATGGCAGCCGCCTCTTTGAAAAGCTAAAACAACAGGAGATAGCAAATGGACAATCTGGTACGGATAAGAAAAGAAAATCCTGTCTATCAGCAGTACGCTGTTGTAACGGAATGCCATGGTGACGAATTTTGCGTCAGAACTCAGGAGCAGTTGTATTGCGCCCGCCGGGCAGCAAGCTGTCTTGTTCACCCTCAACCCGGAGACCGGGTTCTGGTCTGCTGCCAAGACAGCGGCGATTGTTTTATCCTGGCAGTGCTGGAAGCAGCCAGCCCCGGCACCACCCGGATTGCACTGGACGGCGATCTGCGCCTGGAACTTGACTCTGGCGAACTCCAGGTGGCAGCTCAGGACGGAATCGGGCTGGCCACTGCAGGACGCTTCCAGTCCACCTCCGGCCAAGTGCAGCTAAATGCTGTTTCCGGTAAATTCAACATTAATCAAACCGTTTTCAACGGAGCCTGTCTCCAGGCCACCGTAGAGCGTATCCGGCTGCTGGCAGCTTCCACCGAAACCCTGGTTCAGCGCCTTGTACAAAGGGCCAAGCGTGTTTTTCGCAGCGTTGAGCAAGACGAAGTGGTCAAAGTCGGCCATATTGACGTATCCGCTTCCAAACTGATGACCTTGAGCGGTAAATATACAATCATGACCGCTAAGGAAGATGTTAAAATAGATGCAGAGAGAATCCATATAGGATAAGTAAAGGAGAAGAAAAGTGTTTGCAAATTGTCAATTGATGGGGACCGATACCGGCTTCCCCGATGTCTGCCTGACACCGGCGCCGCCTTCACCATCGCCGGTGCCGTTACCTTATCCCAACATAGCCATGGGGCCCATGGGGGTACCGGCGGCTTACAATATCCTTTTCATGGGTGCCCCGGCCCACAACATGTCCACCAGCATCCCGCTGACCAACGGCGACAACGCGGGTCTGGCCACCGGGGTTGCCAGCGCCACTGTAATGGGGCCCTCGCGTCATCTCAACGGGGCTTTCACAGTACTTGTGGGAGGAATGCCGGCTACCAGGCTGACCAGTATGAGCTTGCAGAATTCGACCAATGCACCGGGAACGAGGCTGGCTCCCAGCCAGGTTAAGATTCTGATCCTGTCACCCTGAGAAACGAGCAGTCAGACCTTTTCCCATTTGAAAGCAATTTTGTCGAGAATCTTTTTATCCGCGAGGTAATTTTCAAAATACCCGCAGGACGTACATACATAGGTTGTTTTTTCAGAACGGGGGATCGTAAAGCCAAGACCTTTGACATAGGTATGTTTAACACCCGAAACTATGCCGTTTTTACAGCGATAGACAGACCTGCTTTTGCAGCGTGGACACTGACCGTTGAGCATTGCACATCATCTCCTTATCCGGGGGTTGTTAATAACACATTAGCTCATATCCTGGAACGATTGCAAGCCGTTGCTTTCAACCAGACCACGCCGATCGCTGTGTTTGCATACAGCCGGGCGGGAAAGGATAATCATTATGAAAAAGAAAATTCTGGCAAGCCTGCTGGGAGAAGATGACACAACCAAGGCCTTCCTGGCCAAGCTAACAACTTACGGCCTCGAACCTGCGATGCACCTCTGGCAAAATGACAACCAGAAAATGGCCTGGCTCGGTGTCAAAGAAGTTCTGCTGG
Organism: Desulfobacteraceae bacterium; assembly: GCA_027025615.1. Classification (GTDB taxonomy): domain Bacteria; phylum Desulfobacterota; class Desulfobacteria; order Desulfobacterales; family Desulfosarcinaceae; genus JALVQM01. Next base: position 19,105 of record JALVQM010000067.1, read on the forward strand.
AGCCTTCCACAGCAGCCTGGATAATTGCAGGATCCGCGGCCCAGCTTGCCGATGGCGATACACGCTACGGTCTTTCCATGATAGCCCTGAGCCTGCTGGCAGGTCCACGGGCCAATACACCGATTTTGATTCTTCAGTCCGGCAAGGGTCAGGTGGGGCCTGAATCCCTGCCCACCGCCTTGCAACACGCTATTATCATCCCGGTTCAGGAGGCAACCCCGGCAAAGATAGTGGCCAAGGTACACAGCCCGGCAACTCCGCCCCGAACCGACTGGTTCATGGAAATGGTGGGCGATGACAAGCTGGGTCAATGGTTTTCTGTCCGCCCGGCGCAAGAAACCTGGGATGGCATGATCTTCGGTGTATGCGGGGCCGAAATCAATTTCCAGGCCGTGGGCCAAGCCGGCAATCTCCCTGACAAAGCGACACTAAACTATCCCATGCAGGGATTAAAGCTGGATCTGGGCAATAAAGAGTACACCGCCTGGGCCCTGCGCAACCGGATCAGCCCCAAGGAGGCCTATTATGTCAAGGTGACGGGCTTTCCCGAGACAGTACTTTTCGGCCCCTACGCCGAAGGTGAAGCAGCCGAGCTTTTCGTGGTTGATCTCAAATAATTTGAGGAAACCGCGAAACATCAAGTGCCTGGAAAATCATTAAGAAAAAAACTTCTTAAACAAAGAAGATGTTTTTTTTCGTTCGCCTTGGGTCGTTTTTGCATCCGGCTGCTGACGTTCGAATCCAGGTCCCTGGGGTGGCAATTGCCCGCTTTGCGTCTGAACTGCGGGTTTTTCTTCTTCGACCAACCTGCCCCCACCCAGAAATTTGAAAACCGGACCGTCGGCTCCCAGCCTGATATTAACCTCCGGTTTCAGGGGCGCTTGGCCTTCAAGGGGCTGACCATTGATCAAGACCCTGCCCCTTCCTGTCAAGTCCTTGATCCAGTAACTTTCCCCGGAAAAAAAGACCTGAACATGACGCAATTCAAGGGCCGGATGCTCGATTACAAAATCACAGCCCGGATCCTTCCCAATAATAAGCGGAAGACTCTTAAAAGATTTCAGGGTCGGCCCATATTGAATGGCAAAAGGAACACTTACCTGTTCAGCCTGAGGATCGGAACTCCCGGGGGCAATAACTGCACCTGCAGTAGGACCAGTGGCTTGGTCTGGGGGGGTGGTTGGGGAAGGCGGCGGAGTGGCCGGGGCCGGTCCGGGAGGCGGACCGGCCTGGGGCGCCGAAATTTCTTTTCCCTGGACCGGGCCGGGGGTTGCCTGGGTAACCTGGGTTAGAAAACTTACCTTGGGCCCGCCCTCGGCAAAGGTTATCACGTCTCCGTCTTTAAGGTAAACTTCGCTGATCTGCTTGCCGTTTACATAAGTACCATTGGTGCTTTGGTCTACCAGCTTGAATCGATTACCCTCACGGATAATCATTGCGTGACGCCGGGAGATGACAACCAGATCCTTGGGAAACTGCAGGTCACAGTCCGGATGGCGCCCAATGAGAATCTGGTCCCGGCTGAAATCCTGAATTTCTCCTTTTAGAGGTCCCTGGATATGGATTAGCTGAACATTTATAGCAGGAATCTGGCTCATGACAGCCTTCCTTAAATGATGACAACCTCATTAATAAAAACAAAAAGTTAGATTGCTAATATACCATAACTACCAACGCTTATCAAGGATGCTGGGGCACATCTCAAAATAATCAAAGCCGAATTTTAGACAACCAGGAAGGATGCCCCTATGGTTTGCCTGCAAGAAATAAGGGTCTGCTCAAACCCTATACTGGTTCGCTCTTATCTATATTGTTGACCAAAACAACCTCTTATATTAGATTTAGAGCTTAGTGGCATTATATGGGCAATCTTTTTCACACTAGGTTGCTATTCTTTTTCAATGATTGCAACGGTACGTGGTTTCATGCATCAACTGGAAATATTTGGCCGCACCGATACCGGCCTTGTCAGACCGAACAACGAAGACACCTTCGCGCTGAACCCTGGTGCAGGTTACTGCCTGGTAGCAGACGGAATGGGCGGAGCTGCCGCCGGAGAGACTGCCAGCAGGCTTTTTGCCGAAGCTTCTGCTGAAATCCTGGGTACCAGTCAAATAGCCGATGAAGAGGAAGCGGCAGGCAAAGTTCAAAAAGCTTTTCAACGCGCCAATGAACTCATCCTGGCCCATGTCCAGGAAAACCCGAACCATAAAGGAATGGGCTGCACGGCCGAACTTCTGGTCGTACATACCAGCGGTTATGTCATAGGGCACATGGGAGACAGTCGCACCTACCGCTTTCGTAACAGTGCTTTAAAACAACTCACCCGTGATCATTCCCTGGTGCAAGATCAGTTGGATCGCGGCTTGATCAGCGCCGAAGAAGCTCGCAATCATTCCATGCGCAACGTCGTTTTGCGAGCCGTAGGTGTAGACCCGGCTCCAGCCCTGGACACTCTACGCGGCCCGGTGCATAAGGGTGACCTGTTTCTGCTGTGCTCCGACGGCCTGACCGACATGGTAACAGACGAGTCGATTGAAGAGGTTTTAAAGGCCAATCATCCTTTAGAAACCCTGGCTGACCAACTGATTGAAATCGCCAAACAGGCTGGAGGCAGGGATAATATCACCGTAGTGCTGGCAAAAATTTTATGAAAAAGAAAATTTACTTAATAGTTTCCGTAATTTTATTAGCACTGTTGCCGCCAAACGCCATGGCCCGACAGGCGGACTCAACCAGAACCCTGCAAATGCCCGTGGCAGAAGCACGCCAGGCGGCTACCGAGTTTTTCGTGGAACGCGGCTACAGTGTCTCTCCGAGTAACACCAGCCAAGGTGGCGCAATACTTTACGCGGACCGTAAAGACAGCCGGATTGAGATTCACCTTAAGCCATACTCGGCTCTGGCCACCAGGATCAGCCTCCTGGACAAGGCCCACAAAGGACAGGTAGATATGGTAATGTTCTGGTCGGCCATGGAAAAAGCTGCTTCCGGAACCCGGGCCATTGGCGGCCATGCCGCTGCACCTGCACCAATCGGAGTTGTGGACCTGGCCCCGGCGGTAGTTTGCCTCTATTCTAACCAGGATTCGGTTGATTTCCAGGCCAGCGGCTTCCTCTTTGATCGTCGTGGATTGATCATAACAACGGCCCACAAAATGGTACCCGGCCACAATATCAAAATCCTTTTCAACAACGGGGAGCGGGCTGAAGGCCGGGTGCTGAAGATAGACAAAGAGATGGACTTGGCCCTGGTGCAGGCAACCGGAGGGGTTGATGGTCCCCTGGTGAACCTGGCTGCCGGACGCTTTTACCTGGAAAACGGTGAAAAGGTGGTCAGCATTACCTGCCCTCAACCACTGACCCCCCAGTTTCACAATGGAAAGGTAGACGGTCCGCCCCGCAAGGCCGGAGGTCAGTTGCTCTGGCAGGTCAAGCTCAACGTGGAACCAGGCACCAGCGGAAGCCCTGTGTTCGACAGCCAGGCGCGCCTGGTAGGGGTGATTAAGGGCCGTTTCCGGGGCACCGACTCCATCGGGTACATTATCCCTTTTGAAACCGTTCTCCGCTTTCTGGAAATATACTGAACCCATGCGCTATGGAAGATACGAAATTATTAAGGAGTTGGGCAAAGGCAACATGGGTGTTGTTTACCAGGCCCATGACCCCAGTATAGACCGGCTGGTGGCCCTCAAAGTACTGCGGCCGGATCGGGTTACCGACCAGGCTTTTGTGGCCCGTTTTCTAAAGGAGGCCATGGCAATTGGCCGGTTATCCCATCCCGGAATAGTTACCGTTCACGATGTCGGTGAGGACAAGGGAACGGTTTACATTGCCATGGAATACGTAACCGGCAGCCCCCTGGACGAAGTAATTCGCGCAGGCAAGTTGTCCGTCGAACAAAGCGTGGAAATAGCCTGCAAAGTCGCCGAGGCACTCCACTATGCCCATGAAAGGGGCATAGTCCACAGGGATATCAAGCCATCTAATATCCTTCTGAATGACAACAACGAGACCAAGATTACCGATTTCGGTATCGCCCGGATTGAAGATCCTGACAGTGGTACCATGACCCAGGCCGGGGAAATACTTGGAACACCGGTGTACATGTCTCCTGAACAGGTAAAGGGACAGAAGGTGGACGGCCGTTCCGACCTGTTTTCCCTGGCGGTAATTCTTTACGAGCTTGTTGTCGGCAAACGGCCGTTTGGCGGTAACAACCTGGCGGCAATTTTTCACTCCATAGCCAATGATAATCCCGACCCTCCTGCTGAAGCTGATCCTTTCATCAGTAAGCGTCTAAGTGACACAATTATAAAAGCCCTGGCAAAAAAACCCGATCAACGTTTCCAAAGTGGACGGGAAATGGCCAAAGCGCTGAAAACGGCAGTCCAGCGACGCCAAAGCTCAAATGTTGATACCGGCAAGGTTTCATCCCGCAGGGGTATACTGGTAGGACTTGGGGCTGCCGCACTGGTCGTGTTGCTGGCAGCAGCATGGCTGGTATTTAAACCCGCTCCTGAGCCAATACCCCATGAACCAGATGTACAAAAAGCCATCTTGAATGTCACCAGCGAACCGGATGGAGCCGATATCTTTGTAAATGGAACTTTCAGGGGCAAAACTCCCCTTGAACTGCAACTGCCCCTGGGAAAATACGAGATAGCCCTCAACCTGGATAATTATTATGAATGGGAAGCCCAGTTAGAATTTGACCAGGCCGGGCCCACCCCTTTGCATGTGCGCCTGGTACCGATCCAGTGAAAACCAGTCGCCTTACGTAAATTCAACAAGGAGGAGCAAACGATGAAGGCTGTTAAACCGTGGATAACTTGCTGGATTATGGTGGCCCTTGTAATCGCTGCAACCGCCGCCCCCGGCTTTTGCCAATTGAAAACGGGCACCGCCGTTCCCTTGTTCAGCCTCAAGGATCTTAACGGCAAGATTTATGACCTGGCAAATATGAAAAACCAGCCCATGGTTATCCTTTACTTTTTCGATGCTGCCTCCCGCGCCAGCCAGGAAGGCCTGGTAAGCCTGGATGACCTGGCAAAAAAATATAAAGACGCCGACCTGGTTGTTTGGGGGGTTACCCGTTCACCCAAATCCAGGGTCAAGCAATTTGTAAAGAGGGTCAAACCCGGCTTTCCTATTTTGCTTGACACTTCCAAGGTTTCTGACATTTACCAGGCAAAACTGGTGCTGCCCACCATTTGCATTCTGGGTCCGGACCTGAAATTAATGGATTTCTTTCAGGGCGGCGGCAAAACCACTGAAATAATGCTCGTCAAGCTGGCCCAGCGTCAATTGCAACGTCATCGGCCGGATCTTGCCAAAGCTATTTCTGAAAAAGTGGTCCGCAAAGATCCTAAGAACGTCGAAGCCAAAACGATCAAGGGTTATGCTGAGCTGAAAACCGGCAACATCAAGGGCGCTGAAAAAACATTTTACGATCTTTCAAGGTCGAAAGGAAAAGGCGAAATCCTTGGCAAAGAGGGCCTGTCACAAGTTTATGCCCGCAAAGGTGAAGCTGTCAAGGCTCGCCAGTTGGCACAGGAAGTAGAAAAGAAATCCGGCCAGCGGGCCCTGGTAAACGTGGTCAAGGGCGACCTGTTTTACAGCGAAAACAAGGTAAAGGATGCTGAAAAAGAATACCTGAAAGCCATATCCAAAAAATCGGCCTCACCGTACCACAGGGCAATCGCTTACAACCAGTTGGGGCGAATATACGCCACCAAAGGTGATTGGGCAAAGTCACGCAAGATGTACAAACAGGCCGTGGCTCTTGATCCTTACTACATTGAAGCTACTTCCAATCAGGGGTTTACCTTTGAACGCCAAGGCAAGTGGACCGAGGCTTTAGCCTACTATAAGCGGGCTCTGGCGATCAACCCCAATGATCTTTTTGCTTCCACTTTGGCAGCCGCAGCCCGTAAAATGGTAATTCTGCAACAGGACAAAGACCGCCAAAAAGAACTGGCCCGGCAGGTGGACGAAGTAGTCAAACGATTTAAAAAGAATGCTCCGGCAGCCAAGCCCCCTGCCCAGGACCCCTGGACAACCCGGGAAGCAATGGTAATAACCCTGCTGGAACCGGTTGAATCCGGAGGGCTCTCGGTTCGAGACGGTTTTGCCCGGGTCCTGGCCATGAATCTATCCCGGCAGATAAACTCTAGTGGACGGGTAAAAGCTGTCGATCCCCTGGTTTTGGACAAGGTTTTGAACAAGCTGGGACTTAAGCAAAAGGACCTGGCCAAAGCCGAGACCCAGCTCAAGCTAGGCCGGGCTTTCAAAGCCAGGCTGATAATAAAAGGCCGCCTGTTTCACCTGGTGGACGGTACCCTGTTGAATTTCAAGCTTGTGGATACCAAAAACGGCCGGGAGGCTGCTACCGTTGAGCGGGAATTTGCCTCTACAGCCACTTTGCGCCAGGATATGCGCTTGCTTAACCGGGAAGTATTGACCACCATAATGAAAAAATACCCTCTCAAGGCCTACGTTGTGGATGTCAGTGGCGGGCAAGTCCTGATCAACCTGGGCAAAAAACAGGGGGTTATCAACGGCACCCGTTTCGACGTGGTCGAAACCAAAGCCCCCATAACCTACAAGGGGAAAACCTTTGCCCCGGAACCAACGGTGGTGGCAACCTTGGAAGTCTTCCGGGTAGAAGATGAATTCAGCTACGCCCACATTCTCAAGGATCAACGCCGTCCGGTTTACAAAGATGACAGGCTGATTGAGGCCGTGGCCCAGTTGGGAGAAGATGAGACCAAGCTCTGGTAAGGATCAACCGATTGCCCGGTATGAAACCAGAAAGGCATGCCACTATGTGTTGATGCTTTTATAACCATAGGTGGTTCCTTTGCACCAAAAAAAGACAGCTTGTATCTTGATTGTGATCCTGTTTTTCTCTGCGGGCTGCGCATCGGTCCCGCTAAAGGTGAAAAATCCATACCGGTCTCATGATTTCAACTCCATTCAACTCTCAAAAGGAAAGGTTGGGATACTGGGGGTTTTTACGCATGACAAGAAAGCAGGGTTGCTAAAAAGCGACAGGCTCAACGCCCAGCTTTATTCCGTTTTCAAGGAAAAACGGCCTGAACTCCCCATTTTTTCAAGCAATGTTACTGGTGCATTTCTGGCCAAATATGATCCGGAGATCCTGGTCAGGGCCTGCCGTAGGGATGATTCTACTTTGCTTGGATTTCCGGGAAAAAATGATGTCGAGAACATTCCTTTCAGATTTTTGCTTTTAGGCATTGTTGAAAAAAACCTGATCAGCAAATCAAGACATGAGGAGTTGAAGAGGGAACCCGACACAAAGATACCAGAACCGGGATACAAAAACAAAAAGCCAAAGGAAGAAGTCTGGATCTGCAGAACGACCACGCGTACACTAAAGATAACCATAGCTGTTTTAGATATTAACTCCTGGAAGGTGGTATGGAAGGGCACACTTCAGGATACTGGTTCAAACAGCAGGTCTTATAAGGGGGTAGCTGGAGAAGATCTTTTTCAACAGCCCATCGCCTTTTTCGGAAATACACTGTTTGATGCCGCTGCAGGGCCTTTTCTTCAGCCCAAGGCCCCCTCTGAAGAAAAAATGGCGCGAAAAATATTTCTCTCCTTTGCGCTTCAAATAAGGTGAAATAGCCCTGTTGTCCGGAACAGGGCTATTGGGTTTCCCTGCTGAAAGCCTTGTCATCAGGAGGGGCAGGCCTATGGCTGCAAGGAAGAAATACTTGAAGGCCTGCATCCACAGAAAAACAAGGGGCATGATGAATGTCAATGGTAAAACCGAGCTTTGGTTTGTCTTCATCTTTGCTCCTTATTATTCCTGATTAAAAGCAGTCTTCTCACGTTTTACTATCCTCAGGATGGGCAGCGCCCTTTTCCGTTATGGGTGAAATGCGGTCCACCACAAGGCCGACCAGGTCCTTGTACGTATGCCCATAAAGGAAGCGGAGCTCTTCATCCCTTCCTGGGTAGCACACGGCAACAGGTGAGTCCTGCGGTTGATTAGGATGAAGGAAAACAGGCTCGCCGCTGCCACCCATGCTTTTTCGGAGCTTACGAAAAGGGACATCCAGCCTCCGAGAATCAAACTTCAAGATAAGCATCCCGTCCGCAGCAGCTGAGGAACGTGCCGGCAAGCGCAATTCTGCGCTTATGAGACCCGGAAATCCCCTTACGGATTTGGTCACGGTCCCATGATACACGTCCAAAGGTCCGGGACCAAAGGGACCTGCTGGTTCCTTGCTCCAGGAGACTCCCAGCAAACCGGCAGTTGCCGTTCTGGTAAACGGCCTGATCCCGTGGAGACGATCCAGGAAATCTAAAAGTTCAACCACATGCGACCGTTTCAGCATATTTTCAAATGGAAAAAGATCGATAAGGTTACCATAAAAAACTCGATAATATAATTTGATTGAGTCAATTGTTTTCTTGATTTCTGAGTCCACCCATTCAGATAATTTATCTTCTTCCTGCGGAGTCAGATCGACAGGCCAATTTTCCGGAGGAATGCCGCCTCCTTTATATTTGCCGAAAACGATCTTCCTGATTTTGTGATCCAAGATATTCTGGTGCAGCTGTTTTTTTAGCTCACTGTATTGTTTAATACCCCGTTTTTTCAATGAATCAGGAGAGTTGATCAATAATTGTAGTTCTTCTAGATGGGTATTGCCGGTTTTAAGCAAAAACTGTCTTGATCTATAAGAATTTGATAGAATGTAGTTTGATGGCAATGTCACATAGTATTTAATAAATGAAATTTTAAACGACTCCCTGCCATCCCGAAAAAAAGGAAAATCAAGGCTACAAGAATCCCCTAAGAGCTTTTTTCCTCCCTTGGCATAATAAAACCTCACTCCCCAGCCATCTTTTTCAGGATTAAACCCCGCCAGGAAGTTAACCCCAAACACATGGGGCAGCCTGTAATGGAATGTTGCAAGTTCATACCATCTGTTACCAGGTTGGCTCATAAACCAAGACGATATTATGCTCGACGGGTTGTGCCCCTGATACCACGTTTCCACCAAAGAACTGCCCACTTTTCCCAGGGGATCATGCCGCCACGCAGCACCTTTTACCTTGGCTAATATTTGTTCATGAATATCTTCATATAGTCTTTTTTCTGATTGATCCAAAAAATTAAACTTAGTCCGGTCTATTGGTCGTTCATAACTATCACCTGAACTGGCATTTAATAATAAAAACAGGATAATCATCATTAAGATACAATAGACCTCAAATCGACTCATTATAACCCCCTGGGCACTCTGCCAGGCTATAATCTTCAGCCTGCCTATTTCACACCTGTTCATCAGGAAAGATCATTCCGTTTTAGCCCGGTTTTTAAACTTCACCGTTCATAAGCGGCTTTCAATAGTACAAGTGTCTGCAAATTGACCAAGGTTACTGAGCGCGTCCCGGGCAAGAAAGACTCCTATCTTAAAGTCCGTGCTCTTTAAAAAGTTCTCGCAGGATGGGTGTGTTCTTTTTATCGATCTTCTCAATCTCATCCCAATCTAGGCTTCCCAATCCCATTTGTGATACCCCGCTCCTAAGTTCTGGATGCCTCAAAGCAGAACGGACAAAAATAGCTTTGGACACCTGAGTAAAAAGGTCGGCCAGGACAGGCGTGATCTTGATTTCCTGCACCTTAAGACCTGAGTCCCGGATACCTTTCAGGGGAAACTCGAAGTTCTTCCGGTTGATGTACAGCCCCGCAGCAATCCTGCTAAACGAGAATAAGGGGGAGCTCTCTCCTTTCGGGTACATATCCATCCTTTTTATAGCCGGACATGATAGGGGGTCCACAAGTATTTGGCAGAAACTTCCCTTCGGTGTATAGCCCGAAAGCAGATATCCTCCTTTTGCTTTCCGGGACTTTAAACCGACTGTGACACGCTTGACAATAGATGGCAAATCAAGAACCACAGTGTTTCTTAATTCCGGTCCTGACGATGTTTCCCTGTAACGAGCGGCGGCTATCAAGATAAACTCATTGTCCTTAAGGCCCACCTTGAAAAGTGTTCCAATATTGTACAGCAAATTAACGCGATCTTCCAACGGGTTATACAGCAGGCCATTTCCCTGGGCTATCATGAACAATGGGGTTCCATCCACATGGTCTTGCATGCATAGAGCAACCTTTCCGGGCCTCTCATAAAAAAGTGTTAAATCAAGAACTGCGTCAACACCTGCAAAATAGGAGGCCTGGACAATCAAGGATGAATAGGGGGCTTTTTCAAGGGAAATGATCTTTACACTTTTCTTGAGACTCTCAGGTGTGGGTACGACTTTTGGCTGTGCAGCTGCGGTAGCAAACAAAAGGCAACACGTAAATAGGGTAAATAAAAAAAAGACCGCGCCCTGTCTAATTTCTGCCAATATCTTCATTGAGCGCTCCGTTTCTTTCCGGGCTGATGGATCCCTGCTTCAACAGGGATTCTCCTTTTCACCATGAAAATGATCAGCTCTGTACGGTTTTCCCTGACCACGAGCTAAAGGGATGTTCGGCCCGGAAAATAAGGTTTCCCGAACCTGGTTTGCGCTCCAAATCCCATAAAAGTGGTTGTTACTTCCTTGCAACTGATTCTAATGTTTCGGCAATTTTGAGACGCAGTTTTCTCTGAGCCCTGGCGCTTCGACCTGATGAGCTGCGGTACGCAGTTGCCAAATTCTGAGCCATTTTGCAGGTCAGCCGCCAGTCCAATGCAATTTTGCCGGCAGTGGTAACCTGGTAAACCCAGGCCATAAGACCATATTCTGCATAATTGGCCTCTTGCGTCAAAGCAAAGCTGCTCCATACGATAAGTTCAGGTCTGCCGTTACCGTCAAGGTCATTCATCCATGGCAACGGAAGCCTTTTGTACTGTCGCAAAGTTCTCCATCCAACTGTGCTTGTCGTAAAACAAAATCCGTGAAAAGGCATTGAGTCGTTCCTGTTACCGAGGCCAACTGTAACCGTCCAGTAGCGACCACTGCCGCTTGGACCTTCTGCATGTACAAACAAGGCAAAGGTTTCTGCCTGTGATCGCATCCAGCCATGGAAAGAAACCGTTTCACAGGGCCCATGAAATTCTTCGCCATTCATCCACAAAAAGCCCTTATCCGGCAGTGTAACGGTCATCCAGGGGGGGTTAATCAGCCCCTCTGAACATAGAGCGTCAGCTCCAAAAAAAAGCAGCGCTGAGGCCAGGACCAACATCATTGTTCTTTTGAACATTTGCGACTTACCTGTCTTTTTATATTTTTCTTTTAGATTTTTGGCGAAGAGAGATAGAAGCGACAATCTGTGAAAGGTCTTCCAGACTTTGTCGCTTCTGTAATGATTTCAATAAGAAAAGTCAATCCAACTACAGCCGGTGCGATTCAACCTGGTCAGGACAAAAGAAAGTGTCATCTAAAAGAATCCATCAAGGGCTCATCTGGGGACATATCAATCTTGTTGTTGCCCAAAGAGGCAGGCCCCGTTCTGCTAAAATACCGAGTCCTTGCGGAGGTGTTTTTAATCTAGACCGGTTCGTCGATCAATTCCCATGGCCCGGATTATCAGATTTTACGCATGTTCACAGGAAGACATTGAGCCGCTTGTCTTTATCAGTTGTCGTAGGTCTCATCTGGGCTCCGGCCTTTGCCAAAGCTTTCCGGTACCTGTTTTTAAAGGCTACCACCGCACTCCGGTAGTGTCAATTCTCGAGTAACCTTAAATATTTATTTCCTTTATCAGGGTCCAATCGCCAAAGCAACCCAGGTCCTGACAGTTAAAAGCAAAAAAGTGCAGTCGGCGTTTTTGTCTGCAACCATCTGCGGATACTTTGCTTTGCAGATGAATTTTTTGTTAAAACGTTCAACCTAAAAGATGGTAAAAGATAGCGAAGATATAAAATCCTGGTTTGTGTTATATCCTCTTCTGTACTTATCCAGAGTTAAACCTGCCAGCAGGTGAATCAAGGACAGCTATACCCTGTTTAAGGAAGGCCGATCCTGCCGGGGTCATTCATTGGATAAGCGTTACTTGCACGCCGGGTTTTCAACAACTATCATCAACGATCAGATTGCCTCGGTTCACAAGTCCCGCAGTGCACAATTTGTTGCCCATACAACACCACTTTCCTGCAGCATCCGTCCAAACCCCGTCAGCGCCTGAGCTTGTTAAAACATATGAATTACAAGTGAAGTGGTTACCACCTCGTTTATACTTCCGGAAGGAACAGGTCCCGGAAGTTTCCCAAAGAAGCTCTGTCGTAATAAGGCTCCGTTGTATTTCAGAAAGGAGGGGCGTGTGCGGTAAGACATGTGCCATAGCCTGTTTCTTGACAGCCAGAGGTTGGTGTCCAAGATGCGGACCGGATTCTCCACGGGAAAAGATGGCTGGCAGGTCGGCTGCAGAAAAGGTAACTGACCGGCACCGGAGGTGTCTCGAAAACAGCGGTCGAATATATCAGCTATGGCAGGGTTTGACTGATTGCGGTTTTATCTGTGCATTGACGGGCCTGTGTGCAGAGCCACGGCATACCCGGCAACGCTCCGCACTACATCCCTGACAGGCGTAGCAATCGGCACAAGGGTGTTTTTTATGCCTGCATTTGTCTTGTTCAGGTACAAAAACCTTGCCCGGCAAGCCAGGTACTTTCTCCCATGCCATGGCTTTGTCATCCTTGTATGGGTTAGCCTATCTGCTGCATCAAAATCCCTTCAACTTAACCTGGCATGAATTTTCAGTTTGTCAAGCCGCTCAAACAGATTATATTCTTAGGACATGAAAGATCTGAGCCTTCATTTGAAGCAACTGCGTCAGCAATTGCCGGAACTGCTCGACTGCCTTCACCCCGGTGCAAGCCGGCAACTGGATACCTGGTGCAGGGTGCTGGATGTCAAGCTTCTATCACGCTTCGGGCCTGAATTTCCACTGGTAGCGGCTGTTTGTGGTGGAGGATCATCCGGTAAATCCACCCTGGTAAACAGCCTGGCCGGAAGGCGGATCTCACCGGTGGGTGGAACGGCCGGCTTGAACCGGCGGGTATTGCTGTTATTTAATCCACGCTGGCTTGAATCCGGGTTTTTTCTGCCGGCCCTTGAAGAAACCCTGGATGTCAAAACAGCTCCCCTGCAGACCACTGACCAGCTTGAAACTCCGGGCGAGCCACTTTACGCGGCATTGAGCTCCATGCCCGAAAACCTGGTGTTGCTGGATACACCCGATTTCGACACCGGTGCCCGCGGGCTTTACACAAACCGCCAGTCTGCAAAAAAATGGCTCGAAACCGCCGATCTGCTGATCTACCTGTTTACCAATTCAAATTACGCCAATTGCGACAACACCGATTTTCTGCGCCAGGTCCTGACCGGAATAGGCAACCGGCCTTGTTTGCTGGTTTACCGTTCATATCCCGGAATGGACAGCAAACTTGTACAGGAGCACGCCGGCCTGGTGGCAAAAAATATTTACGGCCGGAACCACAAGCAGATGGTTCTTGGCGTTTTCCGGGCCGATGAAGACAACGCCGTGGCCGAAGGAGGCCTGCCGCTTACCATACGGCCGGCAGACGGTGGCTCAAGCTTCATGAACCGCCTGGCAGGGGTGGATGCCGCTGTATGGCGCAGAAGGATCGCCGCATCAGCACTGGAAGACATAGTCCATCAGAGCCGACAGGCAGCTGAAACGGCCGCCCGGTATCTTGCCCACCTGGATTTGTACCGGGCTGCACTGAAAACCATAGAAGCACGTTGTGTTACCGAGGCCCTGGCCCACTTTCCTTCCGAACGGGTTTTAAATCTGTTTACCAGGATCTGGCTCCAAACAGATCCGACCCACGTCCGCCTGATGCGCAAAACCGGCAACCTGGTGGAATGGCCCCTGGCAAAACTTTCCCGAGCCGTCAAGTACCTCAAGGGGCAAAAACAAACCAGGGCTGAAAGCCCAGACCTTGAATCACAGCGCCGCACAGTTGAAATAGATCTGCTCCAGGCTGCCGATCACCTTTTAAGGGCTGCCACGGCAGACTCATTAAGTATTGAACTGCCTGAAGAATCTGATTTAGGGAAAATGGCAAGCACTTTTGACACCATGACTGCTGTTGGAACTGCCACTGGAAACCTCGGCACCACCTGTCCGGTTGCCCTTGCCAAAAATAAAAACAACAGTGGTCAAAACCTGCTGACCATCAGGGTTGATCTACCTGCCTGCCTTAAGCAAGCCCAAACCAGCGTACGGCGGATTGACCAGGGCCGGCTCAATTTGCGCCTGGCCGGCTGCAAGGATCAAATCCTGCAGCCGTCAAGCAAGCTGGAGTCGGATCTTCAACAGCTTGCATCCGGTTTGCGTGAAGAAATGGGCCTGCTGGATCAGCTGCGCCAGACAGCCGCGGCCATGCTCAATGTACTGCCAGCCACCGCTGCGGTAACCTATATTATTTCCACCGGCGATCCGGTGGGAGCAGCAGCCATAAAGATAAAACTGGGCGGGCTTTTCGGTCTCAAGGATCTTTATGCCCTGATCGCGATTCCGGCTACCAGCAGTTTGAAAAAGGCCGACCGCCAACAACTGCAAAAAGTGCTCGGTCCGGTTGCCCGCAGCTGGCTGGACAGTAAGCTGTCCCTTGTGCAAAATCTGTTTGCAGAGCATATTACCGGACAACTTGTCGTTGCCGCCGATCAAATTCACACCACCGCAAGCGGCCTGCTTGAGCAGGTTGAAGCCCTGACAGACCGGATTCAGAAGAAAGGAACCCAATGATACCTGCCAGCAAGCAGTTGAAAGCCGCAGGCAAACTAGCCCGCGTGGAAAACGAAATTCGCAGGCTTGAGCAACAATTGGATCAACTCGACCTGTGGCTGCCTTCTGCCGACCTGCGCCACCAGGCAGAGAAGGCCTTGGAATTGCTTGGTAAAATTCGCCAGCGGATAAACCGTCAACTGGTAGTCACCCTGGTGGGGCCTTCCGGAGCCGGCAAATCCACCATCTTCAACGCCCTGGCCGGCCGGGACGAAATATCATCCACAGGACCCAATCGCCCTACTACCCGCGGCCTGCAGGTATTGTGCTCCGATGGTGTTAATGCCGCCAACATTCTCGGTATTGAAGATTCAACGGACGTGGATATTCATATTTTCAGCCAACCGGCTTTTCCTGAACAGATTATCCTGGTAGACACCCCGGACACCGATTCGGTAGCAGCCCCAATCCACAGGATTCTAGTCAAACAGGCCATTGCTATCTCCGATGTGCTGATCTGTGTTTTTGATACTGAAAATCCAAAACGCAGGGATCATGCTGATTTTCTGGCACCACTGATAAGTCTCTTTGCCGGTCACAACCTGGTGGTTGTGCTCAACAAGTGTGACCGCCAGGACCGGGAGGAACTGCATCAGAACATCATTCCCGACTTTCGCAAATACCTGGCTGTGGCCTGGCAAATGCCGGTTGATCAGGTACTGGCGGTAAGTGCCCGCAGCCATTTGCAAAACCCGGACTGGGACCCGCAGATCAAGCCTCGTCACAACTGGGACCAGTTCGACAAATTAGGTGAACTTATCCACGGTGAGCTGGCCAGGCCCGAGGCAGTGATCAACATACGCCTGGAAAACGCCAGACACCTTCACAGCTACCTGATGGAAGCGCTCCGGAACCAGGTGGCAAAAGACCTCCCATGGCTGCAAAAAGCCCTTGAATCAGTTGCTAAACTGGAAACAACGGCCCTGGAACATTCCCTCCAGGCCCTGGAGACTGATTCTGAAACATTGACCCAGGGAACCGGAATCCGTTTATATCAATTGCTGGCCCGCGGGTGGATGGGACCTGTAGGCTGGATCCTGGCACTATGGTCCCGGCTGCTGATTTTTGGTGCCGGAGCCATTTCGATCCTACGTCCCGGTCGACCACTGAGCCAAGCCGCAGGGCTTGTCTCGGCCTTGCGCCACAGATCCGCCAGCAAGGCCAAACTGTCCCGTCTTTCTGATGCCGGGGCTGCGACCGCTGCCGCCCAGGCTTTCCAGATGACAGTGTTGCAAAACTGGCCACATACGGCAGACCTGCTGTGCAAAGCCCATTTCGACCACAAGGTACGCGACCCTCAGTCAACCATGTCGGCTGCCATCGAGCTTGCCGACACCATCTCTGAAACTTGGGCAGTAGCCCTGGATAAAAAGCTTCAAAAGGCAGCCGGACGACTGCAAAACGGACTGTTGCAATTGATTCTCAACCTGCCGGCCCTTGCAGCACTGGTTTATGCAGGTTGGCTTACCCTGAAAAATTTTTTCCGGGGTTCATACCTGCCGGCCGACTTCTTTATTCATTTCCTGGCAGCTGAAATCATCCTGGTACTGGCCGGTTTTTTCATTGTTCAACTAGCTGTCCAGTTCACCGTCCGCAAAGGCCGTCTCCAGCGCCAGGCTTTCTCCCAACTTCAAGGTTTGTCAAGGTCCGGCAGGGCCTTTGAAAAGCTACCGGCCATTAAACAGGCCTCGCTAATTCTTTCACTGGCAAGTGTCGAAAATGATATTGAACACCCTGGACTCAAGGATTCAACAGGATGACTGTCGGGGAAAAAGTATGTCCGGTACAAAAGGCTGGGCACTTGGACAGCCGTGTCAGAAGCTGGCTGCAGCAACCTGCCAGGATTCTGGCGCCTTACCTGAAAGAAGGTATGCTTGCCGTCGACTTCGGATGCGGGCCGGGTTTTTTCACCCTTGAAATGGCTCGCAGGGTCGGTTCGTCGGGCCGGGTCATAGCAGTCGATCTGCAGGAAGGAATGCTGGAAAAACTGGCAAAAAAGGTAAAGGCATCCGGGCTTGCAGATAGGATCGACCTGCACCTTTGTGAAAAAAAATCAATCGGAATTAAATCAGAGGCAGACTTTATCCTGGCCTTTTACGTTGTCCACGAGGTGCCGGACCAGGATCGGCTTTTCCGGCAACTGGCCGCCATCCTCAAGCCCGGCGGGCACCTGCTGCTGGCAGAACCCCTTTTCCACGTTTCCAAAAAAGCTTTCGCCCAAAGCCTGGCCCTTGCACAACTGGCCGGTTTTAAACTGCTTTCCAGGCCGCCGCTTTTATTCAGCAAAACAGCCCTGTTGACCAGGCCGGTAGCGTCTGGTTAAAAACTTTAAATTTTCTACAAGGGATTACATGCCAAAAATCATGTCTCAGTTTGAGCTTTCGTTTTGTTGCACAGTGCCAAAGCCTGCATCAAGCGTCCGGTGCGATTTCCCGGCCTGCCGCTGCCTATGGTTGTATCATCCACCTGGACCACCGGTACCAGGCCCTTGTTGGTGCCGGTTATGAAAACTTCGTCGGCCGTCAGAAGCTGTTTGCGTGAAATATCGCGCACCTGTACATTGAAAAACTTCCTGGCCAGTTCCAGGACCACTTTGCGGGTTATCCCGGATAAAATACCCTTTCCCGGAGTTGCCAGGGTATCGCCAAAAAATGCGAACAGGTTACTGGTAGCCCCTTCCAGCACATTGTCCCGGTCATCAACGTAAATTGCTTCAATGGCTCCATTGGCCCTGGCCTGCGAAAGGGCCATGGCTGCCGGCAGATAGTCAATGCTTTTGGCATCGGGAACATGACGGGTAGAAGCCATGGTAATTACCTTGACTCCCTTTTCGTACCACCAAGCGGGCAGCTTGGGCAGGGGGGTGACAAGTATTATCAGCCGCGGCCTGCCCTGGGGAGTCATAAAATCCGGGCTGGATCCGCCGGTTATAACCATCCTGATGTTTGCCTCGTCAAGCTGGTTGCGGGCCAGGGTTTCGGTGACAATCCGCCGGATCTCATCCTGGCTCCATGGCGGCTGGAGGTTGATCTTGCGGGCAGAATTCAACAGCCTGGCTATATGTTCCTCAAGAAACAGGGGTTTGCCATTGTAAGTGCGCAAAAGGTCAAATACCCCTATACCCCTGAGCAGGGCCAGGTCGTCCACCGGAACAACAGCCTTTTCAGCCGGTACGAATTCACCGTCAACATAGTATATGGGCACAATGCCTCCTCAAAGAAGCAGTTCGCAAGCGGGATTGGCGGACTGGACTCTTAATTGGGCTGTCGCCTGCAAGTTGACCGCAAGCGGCCAGAATGCCGCACCCCTTGGAAGATCTGATTCGGACAAAGACTTTCCTGGTGACCAGCCGGTCACGAAAAGCTTCCAGGCGGGCCTCCGATGGTCTCTTGAAACAATCATTTGCCCCTGGGTTGTAAGCAATCAGGTTGACTTTTACCGGCAAACTGGAAACCAGCAAAGACAGGGCGTCTGCATGTGCATCAGAATCATTGATCCCGGAGATCAACACGTATTCCAGTAAAATACGGCCTTTGGGCGGCAAGGGATAGTTCCCCAGGCAGGCTATCAGTGATTTCAATGGATATCGACGGTTGACAGGCATAAGAAACGACCGCAACCGGTCATCTGGCGCATTGAGGGAAACGGCCAGTTTCAACCCTGTCCATCCCAGTCGGGCAAGGG
This sequence comes from Desulfobacteraceae bacterium, assembly GCA_027025615.1. Lineage (GTDB taxonomy): Bacteria > Desulfobacterota > Desulfobacteria > Desulfobacterales > Desulfosarcinaceae > JALVQM01. Next base: position 37,573 of record JALVQM010000067.1, read on the forward strand.
CATTGATCCTTTCCACCAGCCCGGCGGTGGATACGGTCATTCGTTTTTTGGCAATGTTCAGTCCGCGCTGGTCTTCCAGAACCCTAACCGCCTGGATGAAATTGGCATAGTTGTCCAGGGGCTCGCCCATGCCCATGAAAACCAAATTGCGGATATCAAAGCCTTCAATCCTGGCTGCAAGCACCTGGCCGACAATCTCGGCCACAGTCAGATTGCGCAACAAACCCATTTGCCCGGTACGACAGAAACGGCATCCCATCCGGCATCCCGCCTGAGTGGAAAGGCATAAGGTATAATGGGTAGCCATGGGTAAAACTACAC
>JALVQM010000067.1:37903-50304 GCA_027025615.1 Desulfobacteraceae bacterium
AAATCATCTGAAAGCCTGAAGGCCGACAATTTCTCCGGCTCCAGTTTGCCCTGGTTGAATACCTGGCGGTAAAGAGCAGCCGCATGAAAACGGCCCCGGCCGAAACCGGCCTTCATCCAGCTTTCAAAGTCCTGGTAAGTCGCTTCCAGTATATTGAAGGTTGCTAATGCCATGTTTCAACCCAGCTTGACCATTTTTTCTACAGCTTCCAGGGCCGGAAGCCGGATATTCTCCTGGACCTTGACCTGATTCGACATGTTTTCCAGGCAATTTAATACATCTTCAAGGGATATTTTTTTCATGTTGGGGCAGAGCATCTTTTCCGAAGCAGGATAAAAGCGCTTGCCCGGATTGGCTTTCTGCAATGGATAAAGAAGGCCTGTCTCGGTACCGACGATAAACTCACGGGCATCCGATTGGGCCGCATGCCGCAACATACCGCTTGTGCTGGCAATGACATCGGCAATCTCCAGGATTTCCGGCCGGCACTCGGGATGGGCCATGAAAACTGCATCCGGGTGTTTCCTGCGGGCAGCTTCAACATCCTTCGGTTTCAGCCTTTCATGGGTAGGACAGAAACCGTCCCAAAGGTGGATCTTTTTTCCGGTCCGGGCAGCCGCGTACATGGCCAGGTTGCGGTCCGGGGTCATCAGCATCTCATCGGCATCCAGACTTTCGGCAACCTGAACCACGTTGGCTGACGTGCAGCATATGGTTGAAAGGGCCTTTACCTCGGCCGGAGAATTTACATAGGTGACAACCGGCATGGAAGGTAAAGTATCAAGCCTGATCCTGAGGGCCTCGGCAGTTATCATGTCGGCCATCTGGCATCCGGCCTCCATCCGTGGCAAAAGAACGGTCTTTTCAGGCGACAATATGGAAGCTGTCTCGGCCATGAAATGAACTCCGCAAAAAACTATCACCTCGGCATCTGTCCTGGATGCACGACGGGAAAGTTCCAGGGAATCGCCGCACATGTCGGCCAGAGCCTGGATCTCCGGCGGCTGATAATTGTGGGCCAGGATGATTGCCTTGCGTTTGCCGGCCACTTGCCTGATTTTGTCTGCAATTGTCGTCACTGGTCGCACCTTTCATCAGGATATATTCTATGTGCTGAATCCAAATTAAATTGTTAATATTACAGCAGGCTGCCCGGCTTTGTAAACCTCTTGATATCAAATGGCAATAAAAATGGCTGGTCAATTTCCGCTCGGATTCTAAGGACTCCGAATTTTTTCAATCCCTGGAAACAAGCATGGCCGAAACTTCCGAGGCCAGTTCCTGTAGGGTATAAGGCTTTTTGATAAAACGGTGGGGACCGGTTTGGACGATATCGCGACAGGCTTCGTCAAGATCGTATCCGCTTGAAAACAGGACCAGCACGTCTGGTTTTATATGCTGCAAACCTTCGAAAACCTGCCTGCCGTTCATCCGCGGCATAACCATGTCAAGTATTACCAGATCAATATTTTCAAATTCACTTTGATAAACATCAATTGCTTCTGCACCACTTTCTACGGCAATAACGGTATAGCCAAGGGCTGTAATCATGTCTCTGGTTGATTCCAGGACAACCTTTTCATCGTCCACAAGTAAAATTTTACCACTTCCCTCAACCAAAGTATCCCTGGGCTGTGAATCGTCCCGAACTTTCTTCTTGGAAGCCGGCAAGTATATGCTGAAAGAAGTTCCCTGCTCCGGCTGTGACTCAACTTCGATATGTCCTCCATGGTTTTTGATCACCCCGTAAACAGAGGCCAGCCCCAGACCTGTGCCCCGGCCGATTTCCTTGGTGGTAAAAAAGGGTTCAAAAATCCGCTCCTTTACTTCAGGAGTCATTCCGGTACCGGTATCTCTTATCTCAAGCAGGATATATCTACCCGGCCTCAACATCAGAGTAACGCAATCACGGGTTTCAAGTTGCAACCAACGCGACGATACAGTCAAACGGCCACCTTCGGGCATGGCATCAGCGGCATTGACAAACAGGTTCAGCAATACCATTTCCATCTGGCTGCGATCGGCATCAATCACTATCGGTAAATCCGGCAAGCGGCAGTCAATGACAATGTTTTTGCGGGTACGCCGGATAACATTAAGAGCCGTTTCTATCAATTCATTCAAATTTACCGGCACTATGCGATACTTGCCCTTGCGGGCGTAACCCAACAGTTGGCGTGTTAAAGAGGCGCCGCTGTTAATTTGTTCCTCGATCCGTTTTAACTTTTCCAAGGCCTCGGGCATCTTGTCCAGATCCAGGCTGAGCAGGGAAATATTTGCCTGGATACCCATCAGTAAGTTGTTGAAGTCATGTGCTATACCGCCGGCAAGGGTGCCAATTGCCTCCATCTTGTGGGCCTGAAACAACTGCATCTCCAGGCGTCGCTCTTCGGTAACATCCTCGGCTATACCAACTACTGATATGCAGTCACCATGGCTGGTTTCCACCGGAGCAAGGCTCAATGTAAAAAGCCTTTTCGCACCATCGGATCGAATCATCTGGATCGAAATCCCACTGGTTGCTTTTCCCTGGCAGCAGACACTTTCAAAAAATTTAGTGTAGGACAAATGGTAATCCTCGGCTACAAACTCATAAAAACCCTTGCCCAAGACATCTTTCCTACGGTAGCCGAGTAAATTTTCCCAGGCCGGATTGACATATGTAAAAACCGAGTATCTATCCAGGGTAAAAATTACAACCGGAGCATTTTCACTCAAGGACTTGAATCTTTGTTCGCTTGCAACCAATTTGGTTTCGGCAGCCGCTGCAGCGGTTACATCACGTAAAACTAAAAAATAACCCAAATGTTTGCCCTTGGCTCCTATTCGGGAAAATTCAGCATCAAACATCTGGACAGCACCTGCCAATTGCCATTTGATTATCCGCTTCACAACCGGCTTATCCAGACCATTATCAGACTCAAATTTCTGCCATTGAGGAACAAGCTCAGAAATTCTTCTGCCGATAAGATTTTGTTCATCTTCCGGAAACAAGTGCCCGGCAACGGTGTTCAGGTAAACCAGCCGTAAATCGACGTCTGTTACCATTACCGCATCTCCCATATTTTCCAGTACGATATCTCTTGCAATGGGCACGATATCCAGCAACTTGAACCGTAGAATACCCCATAGAAAAGCCGCCCCTGCCACCGGAAAACCGATTGGGGTCAAGTCAAACCTGCCAAGGGGGTTGATATTGAAAATATACAACGAGTTGCAAAACCATGGCACAAGCGAACCTACCAGAATGGTTACTGCCTGGCCGCGGTAAGGATTGGGAGCGTACAATAAAGAAAAAACCAGGAAAAAAGTGCCCAGGGAAAGCAGGATGTACGAATAGGCCGTATGAACCCAAAACCATGGCCCAAAGCTTTGGTTAATCAATAAAAAAGGTCCTTGGTTAATCCAGTCTACCCGTTTCAGGAACCAGTGATGGCTGGAGTTGGTAAAAGCCATGACAATGGTCACAACCGGAATAATCAAAAGCAAAATCAGCCTTAGTCCTGATATGGTTTGAATCCGATTTGCATAATAAAGGCCGAAAAGCAGCCAGGCTACAGGCAAAATAACAATTGCTACAAATTGCAGCTTGTAAAAAAAAAGGACGCTTCCCGGGCTGTGGGCTATGGTTTCACAGACATGTACAAAAGACCATAAAGCCACTGAAGTCATTAAAGTGATAAACGATTTTGTCCCCAGGGTAGACTTAAAGCGTAAAACATATACCACCAGAGCAAGGCTGCTTACGGTAGCCAACAGCAGGACAAGCGGGTAAGGGTGTACCAACCGATCTAAAAGTGGGGTCATTATGTGCTCCCGGTATTGGTCGCAAAGGCATTTAGCAGTAATTGCGGTGGTACGGCAGTACTCAGAATGTTAATTCTTATTGGCCGGGAGCAGTTTTGTCAACCCAAACCGGTTTTGTGCCCACAACGCAATTGCCGGGCTTGGAAACAACCGTATAATTCGCAGTGGCGAACATTAATTTAACTCAACGCCGAAGCCATGATGTCTCCTACCATTTTAGAAAAACGGGAGGGATTGTCAATTTTACCTCCTTCGGCAATCAAGGCGATATCATATAATAATTCACTGTACTCTTTTAATTTTTCATCTTCACGATTGTTTTCATACAGACTTTTTATCCGAGCCATGACCGGGTGCCTGACATTAAGCTCCAGAACCCGCTTGACAGGTGGAGTATCCTGTCCCGAGGCTTTGAGTATTTTTTCCATGTATGCACTCATGTCCTGCTCTTCACCGGCCAGGCAGGCAAGGGAATTTTCAAGGCGAACCGATGGTTTTACATCTTTCACCTTGTCAGTCAACTGGCCCTTGATAAAAGCAAAAAGAGCTTTGTATTCTTCCTGGGCCTCTTTTTCATCTTCCTCCAGGTCGAGATCTCCTTTTTCAGCGCTTTTAAGGGGCTTGCCGTCATACTCGTTCAAAGCCTGAACGACCCACTCGTCCACAGGATCTGTCATCAACAGGACCTCAAAATTCTTGGCCTTGAGTTTTTCCAGGTGGGGACTGTTGAGCAGAGATGTCAGGTTGTCTCCCGTGATATAGTAAATCGCCTTTTGCTCGGAAGACATATTTTTCACGTAGTCATCCAGGGATATCCACTTGCCCTCGGACTTGGTCGACTTGAAACGGGCCAGGGCAGCCAGTTTGTCTTTACGTAAAGAATCAGTGTAGATCCCCTCCTTGAGTATGGCGCCAAACTGTTCCCAGAAAGTTTCGTATTTTTCAGGTTCCATCTCGGCCAGGTATTCCAGCACTTTCTTTACCAGGTTTTTTCGAATATTCATCACCAGCCGATCCTGTTGAAGAATTTCCCGGCTGACGTTCAGATTCAAATCCGGTGCATCAACCACGCCCTTGATGAAACGCAAATACTCGGGCAGTATCTCCTTGCAGTCATCCATAATGAAAACGCGCTTGCAATAGAGCTGGATGCCGTGCTTACGATCGACCTGAAAAAGGTCGAAGGGCGCCTTGGCGGGAATATAGAGTAAAGCATCATACTCGGTGGTACCCTCGAACTTCAGGTGCAGGTGGGCCAGAGGTGGATTCCAATCGTGGGCCAGGTGTTTGTAGAACTCCTCGTATTCCTGCTGGCTGACTTCGTCCTTGGGACGGGTCCAGATAGCCTTCATGGAGTTGAGGGTTTCTTCCTTGATTACTCTTCGGGTTGTTTCACCAATCGGCTTGCCGTCCTTGTCTTTTATGATTTGATCATCAGGCAAGGGTTCTTCGCGCTCCACATCCATGACAATCGGATAAGCTACGAAGTCGGAGTACTGCTTGACAATACGGCGGATAACCCATTGGTCTGTATAATCAGGCTCATCGGCCTGCCTTTTTTTAAGGTGCAGGGTTATGGTAGTGCCACGGCTTTCTTTTTGGGTTTGCTCTATGGTAAAGGTTCCGTCGCCGGTAGATTCCCACTTGACAGCACTGTCTGACCCGGCTGCTCTGGTAACAAGGGTTACCTTGTCCGCCACCATGAAGGCACTGTAGAAACCTACGCCGAACTGGCCGATCAACTCGGGAGTAAGCCCTCCTTCCTGGGCCTGCTCGAGGGCTTCAAGAAAAGCGGAGGTTCCACTTTTGGCGATTGTTCCTATGTTTTCAAGCACCTCCTCGTAGGTCATCCCAATTCCGTTGTCAGATACTTCCAGGGTTTGGGCAATTCCGTCAGGCTTTATCTTGATCTTGAAATCAGGGTCGTTTTCCAGAAGCTTATCATCTGTCTGAGCTTTAAATCGCAGCTTGTCGATGGCATCCGATGCGTTTGATATCAGTTCCCGCAAAAAAATGTCCCTGTTGGAGTAAAGTGAATTGATAATCAGATTGAGAACTTGTTGAACCTCAGTTTTGAAAGCATGAGTTTGTTTGTTACTCGACATGGTTTCCCCCGTATTGTTTAGTGAATCTTATCCAACAATTAGAGCGTCAGTACTTTACAGATCGACAATAAAATGAAACATAATCAAAAAATGTCAAGCAACAGTCCGCCCATCAGAACCAATCAGGCCTGTTGGCGTCAAACTGCCTTTTTTGCATGCATTATTTGGAGTTCTTCAACCAGGTTATGATTTACATCCAGTTGTGAAACAAAATCTTACCTGTGCACAGCCCCATGGGTTTGGCTAATAAAAAGATTTCGCACTTTGCAAAAATCTACATTATACTATTGGCACAGATACAATTAAGAGGGTAAATAAAATTATGCATCACGGAAAGCCGGATTAAAATGATTATCCAAACACATACCAATTCTTCTGGCTCTTATGATTTATGTGTCATTGGAGCTGGTCCGGGCGGTTTTGCCGGAGCCATCCGGGCAACCGATTTTGACAAGAAGGTTTGTCTTGTGGAAGGCGGTGAAATCGGTGGTACGGCTGTCAGGTGGGGGGCCCTGGCCTCCAAGACATTGTGGGAGCTTGCCAAGGATTACGCGGTTGCATCAAAAACCGATCGCGGTTACAGATCATCAGCCCTGCGGGTATACTACCGCTCCGTCAAAGAGACCGTTTTACAGGCCATTGCCGAAAAACAGGAACAAATGCTTACCCAATTGCAAAATCTGTCTCCTGCTGAATCGAAGGGGGCCGGTACGGTTGATTTTTTTCGCGGCTGGGCCAAGTTCTTAGACGAGCACACCGTTGAAATACAAATGTCCAATGCCAGCCGCCGGATTATCAAAGCCGGATATTTTCTCATTGCCACCGGATCCCGGCCAAGAAACTTCCCTGGTTTTGAATGCGATCAAATTCACCTGTTGAATTCTGATGGCGTCCTGGGACTTTCAAATTTCCCCAGGCGCCTGATGATCATCGGTGCCGGAGTGACCGGTTGTGAATATGCCACAATTTTTTCCAACTTCCGGCAAAGTAAAGTTTACCTGGTTGATAACCAATCCCAGATCCTGCCATATGAGGATGAAGACATCAGCACATTTGTCAGTAATAATCTGGAAGCAAACGGTGTCACTATTTACCACTCGGCACAGTTGCACGACATAACTTATCATGACCATGAGTTAGAAGTAGCCCTCAAGACGGCAAAAGGAAAAATAATCACAAAAAGGGTGGACACCGTCCTTTTTTCCATTGGCAGGCAGCCCAACCTTGAAAGGCTAAACCTGGAAGCTGTGGCCGTCGAACCGGACCCAGGCGGATACCTGGTCAGTGATGACAATTGTTGTGTCCGTGCCAACATATACGCAGCAGGCGACGTTACTCACCGTCCAGCCCTGGTAAACATGGCCGTCATGGAAAGCCGCCGGGCTGTACGGCACATGTTTACCGGACACTGCAACCCTTTTAACTACACTAATCTCTGTTCAGTTATGTTTTTTTATCCTGCTGCGGCTGCTGTCGGGTTGAACGAAAAAACCTGTCGCATGAGAAAAATCCCTTACAGGGCTGCAACTTATTCCAACGCCTTGCTGACCCGCTCAATCGCCATGCGGGCCACCAGCGGTTTTGTCAAGATCATGGTAAGTGACGACGATCGTCAAACAATCCTTGGTATGCGAGCGGCCGGGCCCCAGGTTTCAAATACTATCATGGCAATCGCCCTGCTGATGGACCAGGGGTCAGGTATAGATGATGTCCTCAAATCGATGTATCCCCATCCGACCATGAGCGAGGGTATCCAGGAATGTTTAAGACTGCTGCAGGGTAAATCGGTTTTCAAACCGGGAGCGTTTCCTGATCTTATTCGTCTCAAACGCTGGTCTCCTGAGAACGGTTTCGGGTCCTTATCATCTGAACCGCAGTAAGAGAAACTCCGCTTAGCACCGCCCCCAGGTAAAATACTATCCGGTAGTCCACCATCCACAACAGGCCTCCCAGAGCGGGCAGGACAACTGCAGCAACGTGGTTGATGGTGAAACCAACAGCCATGGATGGTGCTATGTCACGTGGATCGGCAACCTTCTGGAAATAAGTTCGGATTGCAATGGCAAAATTGAAAAAGACGTGATCAAGGATATAGAGAAACGCTACCAGGAGCCTGTTTTGAACCATGGCATAGCCGATAAAAACAGCGATCAAGCTGGCATATTCCAAGGATAGAACCTTGCGTTCTCCGAAACGAACTATTGCCCGGCCGATGGCGGGGCTTAAAAAATAGTTAACAAAGTTGTTTATCAAAAAAAGAACAGCTATTTCACGCACACTGAAGTCGAAGCGCTTGACAAGTAAAAACACACTAAAGGCGATAAAAATCTGGCGTCTTGCCCCGGCCAGAAAAGTCAGGAGATAAAAAAGCCAGTAGCGGCTGCGCAAAACCATATGCCTGCGCTGGACAGGGGCTGAACCATCCACAGGATCCTGGAAAAAAGCCCAGACAGCCATGGAAATTATAAGAAAACCAATAATCATGTACAAACTGGTGAAATCCAACCACGGCCGGGCTGCAAACACGAACAGGGCCACGGCAATATTCGAAGCTGCGGCAAAACTGCGTTGCCTGCCGAAAACAACCGGTGCCATTCGGTGATTAAAATACTGTAGGGTTAGAGACTGGTTGGTGGTTTCGTAATAATGGAAACCGAAACTCATCAACAAGGTAGTAAAAACAAGACCGGTATAAGTAGGCAGCCAGCCGGTGGCCGCAACTCCCAGCCCGAGGCACAGCACGGAAAGGGCCGAGAGGCGATGTTCCCTGACGATCATAATCAGGTAAACCGCCAACAAAGCCAAAAATCCAGGAATTTCCCTAACGGATTGGATCATTCCCACCTGCTGACCGTTTATACCAGCTACTTCGACTGCGAAATTATTGAATAAAGTCCGCCATCCCTGTAATCCTACAGTAGAGGCAATGGTAAGTACCAGCAGGTAAATATACATGGATTTGGAAAAACTGGCTTCAGATTGCATTGTATCTCCTGCGGCAAACACAAAAAAACTTCATAAAGCCAGCCGGATGGGGTCAAAATTACCGAACACAGCATCAACTGCCAATCCACCAGCTTATATGCAAATGACAGTACTTAAACCCGTGGGTGCAATTCAGCCAGGAGACGGTAAATCTCCACAAGTAGCAGAAAAATTGAGGATGTAATTTTTTACCAACCTTTGTGGAAAAAGGGACACATACAGGTTCAAAATTTTAAACTAATATATCACATGTAAAAACAATGTGTTAACTGTGCTTCAGTTACACATGCTGGCCGGGTTCACTATTTTGAACTTTTTCTCCAAGGAAATATTATCAATTATTTTTAAATGTTAAACATCATTAATCAGAAATGGTTTAAATTGATAAACTTTTTCCCAAACTGATTTCACATCATTATGACCAAAGTTTTGTTCACCTTGAAGCTGCCATCGCATAACCTCTTAATAAGATTGTCTATTTAACATTATAGAATTAATTTAAACTCCGGTGAATTTTCTGGCAACCTTTTTGCATGTTTATTATAGACAAACAAATGATATTTTTTCATCTGTTCTCCTCCTTAACGGCTAAACGAATTTCGTTTAGCCGTTTTTATTTCCAGTCTTGGAAATCTTTCAATTAAATCCCAAACACAATTAATTAGATGGACTGATGGAAAAGTTTTCCAGAAACCTAGTTGCTCACGGTTATGCCAAACGGATTGCCGTAACGCTTATAAGTTCCCAGGATAGTTTGTATTCTTGCTTCAATTGCCGGATCTTCCTGCCGCCACCCAAGCTTCAGACGGGCCCGGGCCAGATTGGTCATAAACTTTCGCAGGTACATGGAGGTGATCCGGGCATGCTCAACAAACGGCCTGGGCCATTTACGCTTGCCGAACATTGCCACTTGCTTGGCTATATCAGCCAAGGGTGTATTGATGCCCCACAGAACCAACTGGCTTTCAAGTATTTTGCAATCAGATGTTTTCGAAAGAAGAAGTTCCAGCATCCCGTAGCTGTTCATGATTACATCCTCATTTAATTGCACAATAGCAAGGACATATCCTTCTGAAAAACCCTTTTCATATTCAGGGTTTCCTTCACCGGCACAAGCCAGCCCAGGGATAAGAACGGTTACCATAATAAGGCAGGCAATTATCGTAAGATCTACAAACTTTCCCAGGCCTGCATCCCTCACTTTGACCATAATCAATCTGAACATAGTTACTCCATTTTGCAAATAGTTACCCAATCCGCCAGGCATTGGAAACCTGGACTTGCTCTTGGGGAGCTGTCCCTTCCTGACCAAAACAAATTCCCTGGCCAGACTGCTGAAAAACTATTGCGCCCGGCCATATGATGTTAAAATGCCGCTCAAAATACTCGTACCATACAACCTGCTCTTTTTCTTCGGATTCCGCTCTGTTTTGCCTTCACTCACGATGTTTTCAGCACCTTGTTAAAACCGGAATTTTGCTAAACTGCCATATTTGTCTTGACAACTTGACATGTATATGGCAGTTAAAACCCATGAAACTGAACCCGAATGCACCATTGCCCCTATACCACCAATTGGCCGATATCCTGCTCCGCAGAATAAGAACCGGCAAATACAAATCCGGTGAAAAGATATCATCCGAAAACCAGCTTGCCGTAGAATTTGGTATAGGTCGACCAACTGTACGTCAGGCCATCGATCTGTTGGTTCGCCGCCGGTATCTTACCCGGCGCAGGGGTTCCGGGACCTACGTTTGTGAACCAACCGAGGATGTCGGCCTTTTTTCCCTGGACGGAACAAGTGCATCGTTCCGCAAACAGGGACTTTCTACTGATTCAAGCATAATTGCCCCGCCCAAACTAATCCAGGTCGATCATCAACAGGCCAATCCTTTTTCCGGGCAAAAAGCTTACTTTTTCGCCCGGTTAACGGTGGTAGATCGGCGGCCGACGCTGATAGAAGATATTTTCCTGCACCCGGAACTATTCGTCGATCTGGACAGCTTGAACCTGGCAAACCAAAGCCTTTCAGAAATTGCCGAGGAACGATACTACTTAAAGCCTTTTGCTGGCAAGCAAAGTTTCAGAGTGGGATACCTGGAACCGGGGCGTGCCCAACTGCTTAAAATAACACCTTCAACACCAATTCTGGAAGTCCACCGCTACCTGCACTTTTCTCAGGCTCAAAATGGTGTTTATTCAATTCTTTACTGCTTGACGGAAAAATACGCCTTTTCACAACTGATAGGAGCATCGCCGGATGGAAAATGACCGTGGATACTTTGGCCAATTTGGTGGTGCTTTCATCCCTGAAATCCTGAGCGCCACATTTGATCAGCTGGAAGATGCATTTATAAAAGCGAAATCAGATCAAAGCTTTTGGCATGATTATGAAACCCTGATGCAGACCTATTCCTGTCGCCCCACCCCACTTACCTTTGCCGCCAACTTATCCCGTTATTTCGGCGGGGCTAAAATATATATCAAACGCGAGGACCTTAACCATACCGGTGCGCATAAAGCCAACAATGTTATTGGACAGGGGCTGCTTGTACAACGAATGGGTAAAACCCGGGTAATTGCAGAAACCGGGGCCGGACAACACGGTGTAGCCACTGCCACCATGGCCGCCCGTTTTGGATTTGAATGCACTATTTACATGGGAGCCAAGGATGTTTTGCGTCAAAGGCCCAATGTTTTCTGGATGCAAAGACTTGGGGCAACAGTTGTGCCTGTGGAAAGCGGCTGCAAGATACTGAAGGATGCCATCAATGAAGCCTTGCGGGATTGGGCGACCAATATGGACAACACCCATTACGTCCTGGGCACTGCCTGCGGGCCCCATCCATTTCCGACAATGGTTGCCTGGCTGCAATCTATTATCGGCCAGGAAGCCCGCCGACAAATACTTGAGGCAGAAGGGAAATTGCCCGACCGTGTGTATGCCTGCGTCGGGGGGGGGTCAAATGCCCTGGGCCTTTTTTCCGCTTTTCTGGATGACCCGGTAGAACTGGTAGGTGTTGAGGCAGGGGGAGACGGTATTGATTCAGGTCGCCACGCAAGTCGTCTATCTGCACCGGACGCATCTGTTGGCATTGCCCAGGGTTATAAAACCTATTTTTTACAGGACCAGGACGGCCAGATGCGTGAAACCCATAGTATCGCGGCCGGCCTTGACTACGTTGGCGTTTCGCCTATTCTTTCAAAGCTGAAAGAAAGCCAAAGGGCCAGATTCGAAGCAGCTACAGACACAGAGGTTCTCGAGGCTGCCGCCCTGGTCATGCGCCTGGAGGGTTTGATTCCCGCCCTGGAGTCAGCTCATGCCTTTGTTCAGGCTTTCAAGGAAGCCCCCCAACTTTCCCGCGACCATTCAATTATTGTCAACCTTTCCGGCCGTGGAGACAAGGATATCTTTACTATCGCCGATGCATTTGACGATCCGGGTTGGAAAGAATTCATTTTATTAAAGGCCCATCAATACAATGCTTGAAGAATACATCCGCA
>JALVQM010000068.1 GCA_027025615.1 Desulfobacteraceae bacterium
TTTGCGGGGAATTCCAGCGGTGATAATAACAATATCAGATCCAGCCGAAGCCTCATAACTGTTGCTGCCAACAAGGTGGGCATCATGCTTTTCAATCGGAGCCGCTTCGGTTAAATCAAGTGCTTTGCCTTGAGGAACGCCCTCGATGATGTCAATCAGGACAACGTCACATAGCTCTTTTTCGGCCAGACGTTGTGCAGCTGTGGCACCCACATTACCGGCTCCAACTACAGTAACTTTCATTTCCATTTCAAACTCCTTGTTTTTATATAAAGGAATGATTTTGATTGATGTTATCCAAAAGAGTACTCATAACATATTAAACATGTATGTCAATAAGGTAATATTTAGCCATTTGAAAACGTTTGAATATTGACACATTAGGGCAAAAGAGGCTAAAAATGATAATTAATTGGCCGTATCGATACTTTGCCGGGATACCGCCTAAGGGCAATTGGTCTGTTATAGACTGATCATTACGATTTGGCCGGTGGTTACCGGCCATAATGTATGTTTAAAATCCAGTAACACGGCAAAATCATCCTGCAGTTTTTCCGGATGATGAGGATAAGAATGGCGGATATAAAACAGCAGATCAAAGCATTAATCAGTGAAGCGGAAATTTATAAAAGCCAGGGATTGGTTGATGAAGCAAAAGCAAAATATGAATCTGCCGCCGACTTGATACGCTCCATTCCAAAAATCAAAAACCGCGGCAGCCTTCTCAGCGCTATAGAATCAAAAATAGGTGAACTGCAGCAGGACCAAAGCTCCACTGATAAAGAAATTCATTCACAAATATTATCGCCGAAAGCCCAAAACCTGATTAAGAATTTGTTTGTTGCCTCAGATGAAGATGATCCTGACGATGCAGCTTTGCAGGGAGCGATTGTATTGGCAAAGTTGGGCCAGTTTGACAGCGCAATCAGGGAATTCGCCAAGCTTATAGAGAAGGATAATGTTCGTGTAGCGGCTGCGAAAAACATTATTCAGTGTCACTTGGCACGAACCTCAGAACAGGATGCCATAGAACAGTATAAGAAATGGACCAAAAACGGTATGTTCCCGCCAAAACAACTGGAGACTGTCAGGCAATATCTTGAAGAAATTTTGCAGCAAAAAGGACTGCAGCAAAGCTTGCCGGCACTTCAAGCTGAAAAAGGCGAAAAAGATTCTACGGCTGAGGAGCTTGAGATGGAGCAGGCAGATGAAGAAGAATTCATAGATATAACCTCCATCGGGATTACCTTTGAACATGGTTCACAAAAAGGCAAAACTGTTGAATTCGATGTAAACTTTCAATCGGGCAACATGCTTAGTCTGATAATATCAAAAGATGAAGCAGACATAATCGAAGGTTTAGACAAAGGCATGGAGTTGAAAGCCATTCAATTCTATTCTCCGATTGCAATTTTTAGTGGATCAGGTGTCGTAGTTTCAAAAACCAAGATTAATTCCGGACCCAAGCAGGGAGACTTATGTCTTGATATACGTATTACAAGTACTTAATATTTTAATTTAAATTTATTCAGCATACTGTTGTTGGTACAATACGGGAAACCCTAAGGTTGCCTGATAAGCTGATCATAGACACTGACCCTTTTTCTGGATATGTAAATAGAAAGCCAAGTTGCGGAGTAAACACTTATGGCCATTTTCAACTTGAAGAAGCGAGAAATCGAATGCAAGATTGTCTATTATGGCCCGGGAAGATGCGGGAAAACGACTAACCTGGAATTTATTTTCAAGTCTTACAAGAAGCAAGTCCGTGGTGAGATGGTATCAATCAACACCGAAGGGGACCGTACCTTGTTTTTCGATTTCTTGCCCATGGGACTTGGCAAAATCAGAGGGTGTGATGTCAGGGTTCAGCTTTACACGGTTCCCGGACAGGTCAAATATAGTTCCACACGCAAACTGGTTTTGAGAGGTGTGGACGGGGTGGTTTTCGTCGCCGATTCCCTTGAAGTACGGCGGGAAAAGAATATGCTGTCTTTGAAAGATTTGCAGAACAATCTTAAGGAATATGGAAAAAGTATTTTTAAGGTTCCACTTGTGATGCAATACAACAAAAGAGATTTGGCTGAGCAGGGGATTCCTCTTATGCCATTGGAACAGATGGAAAAGGATTTAAACCGTCAGTTAAAAGTCCCTTCTTTTCCTGCAAGTGCTGTTAAAGGGACCGGAGTTGGGGTGACATTAAAAGAGTGCCTGAAACTTACTTTGAAGTCATTACAAAAAGAGTTTAAATGGGCCAAGTGATATGAGCCAAGATAACCATGAGTGCTAATAAAGTCCTGGCTGGCAGTTTGGAGTTTCTGACCCTGGGCGAGGTAATGCAGATTCTCGGTGGTAATGCGAGCAGCGGCGTACTGCGTATTATCAGCCGGTATGCCAGTGAACCGGGTGTCATTTACTTCAAGAATGGTAACCCGATCAATGCTACTTGTACAGGCAAGTCCGGACTAGATGCAGTTTATTCCTTATTTGGATGGACAGATGGTGAATTTGAATTTCTGCAGGAAGAAGTCAATATAGATCCGATTATAAACAAAAGCCGCATGGGAATAATTTTGGAGGGACTGAAAATGGTCGACGATGGACAAATTGAGCAGCTTGGACCCGATGCGGTGGCTAAATCCAGAATTGCTGCATCAGGAGGTGGTAAAGTGCCTCTGATGAAAGGCCCGTTGGTTGACTATATGTATGTGGCCGATGAAGAGGATTTTTTCGACGGAGAAAGCATCGTTGAAGAGGGCAAACATGGCTCCTGGATATGGGTGGTTCTAGAGGGAGTTGTTGAGATAATAAAGAAGACGGAACGAGGCCCCCTGCCAATATTGCGTATTGGTGACGGCGGTTTTATCGGAAGTTTCTCATCTTTCTTGATACAAGGCCATATGCGGACTGCAACGGTAAAGGCCGTGGGCAATGTACAACTGGGTGTACTGGATTCCCAGCGCCTTGCCCAGGAATTTGCCGGTTTGTCAACTGACTTCAGGACTTTCCTTATATCTATTGATAGAAGGTTGCGTCAGCTGAATCATCGCATTGTCGATTTTTATACACAAACCATAGATATTGAAAAAATGATAAATGGGAGAGTTCCGGTTATCAAGCAGGGAGCCAATGAAGAGAACCTTTACCAGGTTGCCGATGGCGATGCAATTATTGTACGGCATCATGAAACTGGAATGGTACCGTTGGTAGGACTGCCGCGGGGAGAATTTTTTGGTTCAATACCTTTCATGGAATTAGGGCAGGAGCCTGAATACGCTTCTGTTCTGGCTACCAAGGACTTGAAGGTGAAAAAGGTCGACGCCGAGAGATTCAAAGATGAATACACCAAGCTTTCAGCTACTTTCAAGAACATGGTTGACCATCTGGCTTCCTGTATATCGATTACAACCGGAGTCGTATGTGCTTACCAGAAAACATAGATTTAAAGACCGTTGAATCGGCATTAAGACTTCAGGCATACTCCAATATCACAACTAAAACAGGAGAGGGACATGGATATCGAAGAAAAGAGGGGTTGTTCGCGGATTGAGGCGATCAACCTTCTGAACTACGTATACCTTGATGAAGAAGGGAATGAAATATTACAAGGTATGGGCCGAACCATGAATGTCTCTGAAAAAGGAATTCTGCTGGAAACGCATCATTATGTTGAACAGGGTCAAAGGCTGTCTCTAACCATAGGGCTTGAGGAGGACATGGTCGATATCCTGGGGAAGGTAGTTTACACCAGACAGGAAAGACCGAGTGTTTATGCAGCCGGTATCGAGTTTGCGGAAATGGACGAGTCCGCAAGGGAAATTTTGAAACGATATATTGAAGTATTTAATAGAGAGCATAATTGATGAGTTAGGAAATGTACAGCCTGCCCGGCAATGGTTCGCCTAAAGCACTGGCGGAAAGTCATAATTGCTGGTATTGGAGTTTGGGCTGTTCGGAGGGTATATATATAGGTAAGGAAAGTAAGCATGGATTATAAAAACGCAGTTATGGAAACCGGTTTTGAAGGATTGAATCTTGTCAGAAAAGGAAAGGTAAGAGATGTTTACGACCTAGGTGACTCTTTCCTAATGATAGCTACAGACAGGATATCTGCTTTTGATGTGGTCATGCCAACACCAATACCTGATAAGGGCAAAATATTAAACCAAATATCACTCTTCTGGTTCGAGCGGCTGGTCTCTCTTGTTCCTAATCATGTTATCTCAGGAGATATAAAGGAATTTCCTTCAGAATTGGAGCCTTGGCTGGAAATTCTTGCCGGCAGGAGCATGATAGTCAAAAAAGCAGAACCGCTTCCTGTTGAATGTGTTGTGAGGGGATATATATCCGGCTCAGGATGGAAATCTTATCAAGAAAGTGGAACGGTTTGCGGAATTGAACTTCCTCAGGGACTGCGTGAGTCTGATCGTCTGCCAGAACCGATTTTTACACCTTCTACAAAGGAAGAAGCTGGAAAGCATGATATCAATATAAATTTTGAAGAAACCTGCAGGCTGGTTGGGAAAAAGGTTGCAGAGAAAATAAGAGACCTTTCCCTGGAAATTTATAAACAGGGATCTGCCTTTGCCGACAGCAAGGGTATTATTATTGCGGATACCAAGTTCGAATTCGGCTTTTATGGTGATGAACTTATCCTTATAGATGAGGTATTAACTCCGGATTCATCGCGCTTTTGGCCCAAAGATTCCTACAAGCCCGGAGGTGGGCAGAAAAGCTATGACAAACAGTTTGTAAGAGATTACCTGTCATCATTACAATGGAATAAACAGCCACCTGCACCGGAGCTGCCTGATGATGTTGTCGCTAAGACAAGATCAAAATATCTTCAGGCTCTGGAGGCTTTAACCGGCACGACCTATGGAATTTAGCTATCGAAAAATCCCTCTGCGTTCTTTAAAGCTGTACCCGGCTCCTTATAAAATTACTACGAACGAAAACATTGAAACCCTGGCGGAATCGATAAGTGAGATCGGTTTATTGCAGCCGATTATCACATTTCGTGATGCGGATGAATTTGTTATCTTGGCGGGTCATCGAAGAGCTGCAGCCTGTTTGCATCTAGGCTGCGAAACCATAGCGACCCAAATAGCACCTGCCAACACCTCAAAAATCCAGAAAGCCATGATTGCCATTGGGGATAATACAACCCAAAGGGTTTTAAATATGGTTGAGCAGGCCCGGGCTGTCAACATGCTGCAAGATGCTGCAAGTGATAAGAAAGAAATAATAACCCTGGCTTCCAGGGCAGGTCTGAAACTAAGTATGGAGCTGGTTGCCAAGCTTGAAACAGTTGTTGAAATGGAACCTGCTGTACGGCAAGGCCTTGTTTCCGGAGTCATCAGTCTGCCGATAGCCATGAAATTGAAAAAATTTGATGATGCGACAGCCGAAACACTAGCGTATCTTTTTATTAAAATGAAAATAGGGCTCAATCGACAGCGCCAGATCCTGACCTGGCTTGAAGAAATAGCGTTAAGGGATAAACGGCCGCTACTGGATGTGTTGAACAGTTTGAACATTATTGCCAACAGCAAAGACGATAACCAGAAAGATACCGGAACTTGGGCGAAATCAATCATAGATGAAATTCGCAGAGCAAGATTTCCTCAACTAGTTGAAACTGAAACAAAATTTAAATCCGGATTAAAAAAATTAAAAATTCCCAGCGGAATGACCATTGAACATCCGCCATATTTTGAAAGCAAAAATTATAAGGTAACCCTTAGAATCAGTAACAGTGCTGAGCTTGCCAATTACGCAGTCCGTTTGAAAAAAATTGCATCCATGCAAGAATTTAGTAAGATTTTAATATAGTTATAGCCTGTCTGAAAACTTCTATTCTGCAATTTCCGTACTTTAAAAAGCCAACAAACAGACAATATCAGTGAAACCGAAATCCGGTGCTATAAAATAGCTATAAAATAATTATAATCATAATCTGTGCATTTTTATAAAACATGAATAAAAATAACTTGACAAATATGAAACAAGTAAATTAGTTTAATACAGGAAATAAATAGGATTCAGTATGGGGATCAGGGAAAGAAAAGAAAGGGAAAAAGAAAGACGCCGCCAACAAATAATGGTTGCGGCAAAGCGGGTTTTTTCAACCAAAGGATTCAGCAAGACGACAATGGAGGATATCGCCAAGGAGGCGGAGCTCAGTCCGGGAACTCTTTACCTTTATTTTAAAAACAAAGACGAACTATATGCATCACTTTCATTAAGGATACTACAATACCTGATTATCAGACTTGAACACGTAGTAAACCAGGAAATAAAAGACCCGCGAAAAAGAATGGAAGCACTGAAAGAAGCAATGTATGACGTATATGAATTTGATCCCATGATTCTGATTAACATGTTTCACCTTCAGTCAAGTGATACCCTGAAAAATTTAACTCCCGAATTGCTAGGTGAGATTAAAAACCTATCCAAAAAGTCACTGGAGACAATGGCATCAATTTTTCAGGATGGAGTGCAGGAAGATTACTTTATTAATAAAAATCCAATTGTAATGGCTGATATAGTTTGGTCGCTTTTCTCTGGTGTTATCCTGTGGGAAACAAGTAAAAAGATAATTAACAATCAGAAAGACTATGTGAAATCAACACTGGAATCAGCTTTCGAGATATTTGAAAGAGGGATAACTAAATAGAATCAATTAAATCCAACGGTTAATAGGAAAGATATAGTAAATTCAAATAAACAAAAGATAAAATCTAAGAAGCATGTAAAGCGTAAGAAGGGAAATATTTATTTAGAAAAGCTTTTAATTTTATGAAAGGAGGGATTTCAAAAGAGAAAGACAGGCCTTTGCCATACTGCATAGAAATAACAGTATCGGAATAGTAAATGCAGAAAAGCAAAGGAAAAAAATTGTAGCGGCAAAAGAGAAAGATAAGATCCATGACCAAAAGGAGTGTGATCTATGAGTGAAAAAGACGGTGTCGCCACATCTGAGGCCGAAATTGCAGTCCATTGGCAGGAAGAAGATTATTACTATCCATCCGTTGAGTTTATTGCCCAGGCGAATATGACGGACAAAACAATTTATGATCGTTTCAGCCTGGAAAATTTCCCCAATTGTTTCAAAGAATACGCTGACATGCTTGACTGGTACGAGTATTGGCATACCATTTTGGATACAAGTGATGCCCCATGCTGGAAATGGTTTGTAGGGGGAAAGATAAACGCAAGTTACAATTGTGTTGACAGGCATCTGGCCAAGAACAGAAATAAAACGGCAATTCACTTTGTTCCTGAACCGGAAAATGAAAAATATGAACATATTACTTATCAGGAATTATGGGTAAGGGTAAATGAGTTCGCCGCGCTGCTCAGAGATTTTTGTGGGCTGAAAACCGGTGACAGGGTTACCCTGCATCTGCCAATGACACCGGAGCTGCCGATTACAATGCTGGCATGTGCAAGGTTAGGCGTTATTCATTCGCAGGTTTTTGCAGGTTTTAGCGGAAATGCATGTGCCGACCGTATCATAGACTCAGGCAGCAGGGTGTTGATAACCATCGATTCATACTATCGTAGCGGCCACCTGCTGAACCACAAAGAAAAAGCGGATCAGGCGGTAGAAATTGCCGAGAAAGCCGGACAAAAAGTAGACAAGGTAATCGTCTGGCAGAGGTATCCCGGCAAGTACTCAAGCGAAACGCCGATGGTCGAGGGCCGTGACTATTTTGCAAATGAAGTCTTGAAAGACTATTATGGAAAACGGGTTGAACCGGTTAAGATGCCCGCCGAAGCACCACTTTTCCTGATGTACACCAGTGGGACAACCGGCAAACCAAAAGGTTGCCAACACTCCACCGGAGGATACCTTGCCTATGTTACCGGTACTTCCAAGTATGTTCAGGATATTCACCCGGAAGATGTTTACTGGTGCATGGCTGACATAGGCTGGATAACAGGTCATTCTTACATCGTTTATGGCCCGCTATCCTTGTGTGCCTCCACCGTGGTTTTTGAAGGAGTACCAACCTATCCTGATCCGGGAAGACCATGGCGAATTGCCCAGGACCTGGGAGTGAACATTTTCCACACCGCACCTACGGCAATCAGGGCCTTGAGGAAAGTCGGCCCTGATGAACCCGCCAAATATGACTACCATTTCAAACACATGACAACAGTTGGTGAACCCATCGAGCCTGAAGTATGGAAATGGTACCACAAGGAAGTCGGAAAAGGTGAAGCTATTATTGTAGATACATGGTGGCAGACTGAAACCGGCGGATTCCTTTGTTCCACCCTTCCGGCCATAACACCAATGAAACCCGGTAGTGCCGGTCCGGGTATGCCTGGTATTCATCCTGTGATTTATGATGATGAAGGCAACGTAATCGAAAAGGGTGCAGGAAAGGCCGGTAATATCTGTATCCAAAATCCATGGCCGGGTGGTTTCCAAACTATTTGGGGGGACCGCGATCGTTACGTGGACACTTATTATGCGCGCTACTGTAAGGACCCCAACAGCAAGGATTGGCGTGATTGGCCATATCTGACCGGAGACGCCGCAGTGCAGGCCGAGGATGGTTATTACCGGATTCTGGGGCGCATTGACGATGTTATCAATGTTTCCGGTCACCGGCTTGGTACCAAGGAAATAGAATCTGCAGCCCTGGTCGTGGAAGAAGTGGCTGAAGCTGCGGTTGTACCGGTTGCCCATGACATCAAGGGCAAGGAGCCTGACCTTTACGTTTCGCTGAAACCTGGCTACGAGGCATCGCCAGAGTTGGCCCAGAAGGTATCGGATGCCATTTGCGATGAAATCGGCAAAATTGCCAAACCACGCAAAGTCTGGATTGTAAAGGATATGCCCAAAACTCGATCCGGCAAGATCATGCGGCGCGTGCTGGCATCTATTTCCAACAAGAAGGATGTCGGCGATGTTACAACTTTAGCCAACCCAGACGTGGTCGAAGAAATTCGCGAAATGGTCCAGAGCTGAAAACGTATTTACGGTTTTATAACAACATACAACCGGCTGCCGCATTGGGGCGGCAGCCGACCCCTGAAAGGGGGTGATACCGGCAGTCGATTCGCTATTCGCCAACCGATCCCTGACCGAGATCGGTCAACAAGAGACCTTTGGTAGGGGAGGAAAAAACGATGAGTGGAACCACATGGGTCTACATATTTTTGGGGCTCTACATAATTTACTGCTTTTATTGGGGGCTGAAAGGCTATTTCACTGAAAAGACCTCTTCCGGTTACGCCATAGCAGGACGGTCAATTCCCTTCATAGCCTTTCTTATGGCAGCCACCGCGGCTTCGTTCAGTGGATGGACATTCATTGGTCATCCCGGGTTGATCTGGCGCGACGGTTTGGCTTATGCATTTGCATCTTTTTACGTACTGACAATTCCCATCACCGGAGCATTCTTTTCCAAACGCACCTGGCTGATGGGCAAGCGTTACGGGTTTATTACACCCGGTGATATGTACGCTTATTATTACAACACCGAAGCGGTCCGCTGGCTGTCAGTGTTAACGGCCTTTCTCTATTCAATGTTTTATTCAGCCGTTCAATTGATGGCTTCGGCGGCCCTGTTTCATTATGTTGCCGGCGTACCGTTTACCTTCGGTGCCATTTTTATGGCATTTATCGTATGGTTCTACGTCTGCACCGGTGGATTGAAGGCCAGCACATGGGTAGGGGTTATCCAGTTTATCCTGCTGGTTGGCGGTATCATCATCCTTGGAGCATATGCGCTTGCCCAGTTTGGCGGTTGGAGTAATTTTTCAGCAGAAATCGCCAAGCTTCCTGCACGGCAGCTCAATGTGCCGCGTGTGATCAATTTTGGGCTCGGAGGGGCTCCCGGAGAAACCGCATGGACGGCAGTGATGATTTTAACCTACATGTTTGCCTTGATGGGGATCCAATCATCACCGGCTTTCACCATGTGGAATTTTGGTATCAAGTCACCCAAACCTCTGGCGTGGCAACAGGCTTTCATGAGTACCTTCGTAGTCGGCTTTGCCCTGTTTTTCTTCACAGCTTTCCAGGGTATGGGAGCCAAGGTACTTGAGGTCCAGGGTATAATGCATTTTGCCAAGGACTCTGACGTCGTGCCAATGTTGATGACTAAATATCTGCCGGGACTTGCTCTCGGGCTTGTTTTTATGGGCGCTATCGCCGCCATTCATTCAACCGCTGCACCGTACATCGGAACCGGAGGATCTATTCTTCTGCGTGACGTTTACTGGAGATACATCCGGCAGCAAAAAGCAGGTCATGCCGAGCAAATTTGGGTAAACCGGCTGTTGGCCACCCTGGTGACTATCGCCGCCCTGGCCGTTGGCCTGACATCCAAAGCAGCCCTTGTTATTCTCGGCGCTCTTGCTACAGCGTTCGGTTTTGTGATGTATGTATTGCTGTTGGGAGTCTTGTGGGGTTTACGTTTCCCAAGTTTAGGGGCCACATTAGGCGTGCTTGCCGGTATGGTCAGTGTCTTTTTGACCTATTACGTATGGAAATATCCGCTATCAATGCACTGTGCTTTCTGGGGCACATTCATTGGACTGGTGGTAGCTTACCTCTGTCGTGGTCTTGGTATCAAAGATAACGAGGAGACGGTAAAGCGGCAGGCCGAGGTGCGTAAATGGCTTGACGACGTCGACGCTCCAAGTGAAAAGGGCCGCCAGTGGCGCAGTGTCATGAAGATAGTGGTACCGGTATGGTACTTCTTTGCCATTGGTCCTGCCTGTATACTTGGGAACAGCGCCTTTTCATTCTGCGGTTTTCCACCACTTTGGTCCTGGCAAATCACCTGGTGGATACTTGGTATAGTGATGATGTGGGCTCTTTGCTTCAAGGCTGAAATGGCTACCACCAATGAGACCCAGATCGAAAGGGCTGATAAAGAGCAGATGATAGTTGTCAAGGAAGCCTAACATTTCACCGACTCGTAGCAGAGAGGTGTATTATGAAATCAGAAGATATTTGGATGATTATCCTGGTTGGTTTTGCCATCCTGTGGACAGCCGCATTTGGATGGGGGGTATTTGGTTAGACTAATCGGGGGAAATACAGATGATCAGGGTACCGTCCCTAATTAATAAACAAAAGCGGGACGGTACCCGCACTTTCTATCGTGAAAGACTTCCATATAGGGAAGGAAAAGATCATGTTGACCGAGAAACAAGTCCAATGTAGCTGTGGGCATACTCTCACCATGAACAAGAAGAAAACATGGTGTGATAAATGTTGCCGGCCCGTTTTTTATTATGCGAAAGACCAGAAAAAAGACAAACTGAATCATTATTATATCATTGCAGTAATGGCTTTGGTCTTTGGCTTTTTGAGTTATTTATTCATTGAGATGATTGCCGTGCCTTTGCTTACCATAAGCCTGTAATGCAAAAAAGGTTTCTTATATCAAAATGGCCCAATCGTGCACGGTATCAAAACGAGGCATGTCGGCGGTACGTACCGATTATCCTGCCCACGTTATAATAGTTACAACCAACAACGATTTGGGTGGTTTGCTAAAGTCATATCTGGACAAAGCCGGGCTCGAGACCTGCCAGGTTGGTTATGATTTCAATCCTTGTGCAGTGAATTCAAAAGGTAATGATAAAATAATTATTTTTGATACAGGTCCGTTTATCGAAGACAATGAAGCTATAACCAGGATTCACAGAATTTGCTCTGAATCTGATTTAAGACTAATTTGTCTGGTCCCCCCATTCAGACCTGATGCCAAGCTGAAATGTATGGCAACCGGTGCTGATTCAATCATGGAAAAGCCTCTCAATGTACAGGATCTTTTCCGGGTATTGAGCAAGGTCTTGATTTCATGCGAACACAAAACAAGTTTTGGTGGTTCGTAGGTGTTGCCACCTTCGCTCTGCTTATAGCCTTAAGTACCATAGGGCTTCTTTTCTGGCACCAGCTCACCATCGACCAGCGCCTTTTCCTCAAAGATATAATTGTCCAGCATTTCGCTTATTTTTTCAGCACAGGTGTTCTTCTGCTGGCAGCTTTCGGATTTACAATTGATTGGTTCTTCAGATTTTATGTTCTACCTGCACGCCAGTTGGTTGAACAAACCCAATTGATACGTACGGTAAATCCAGATTTGCAGCTTGAAATAGAAGGCAGTCACGATCTTGTATGGCTGGCCGAAACGATAAATAAAATGTGTGCCCGGCGCTTTGCTGAAAAGGATGTACAAGAAGACTTAAAGTATGGAAGTATTTCGGCCCAGGAAAGGCTGGAAAAGAGGATCCTGGAAACCATTTTAGACCAGCACTCGGCAGGGGTTATAATTTGTAATCTTGATGGTACCATAGTGTTTTATAATCAAAACGCAAAGCGTTTCCTCGGAATTGCACATGCAGGTTTAGAAGGCAAGTTGGATATGAACCTTGTTGGTCTTGGTCGATCTTTGTATGATTTTGTCGACCGTAATTGCCTGCAGAACGCACTGGAAAGGATTAGTAATAAAATTGCCCTGGATGACCCTAATCCAGTGGAATATTTGCTCGTAGGTTCAGGATCCGAAGGGTTGATTCAAGCCGAGCTTATCGCAGTCGTTGACCAGCAGCACCATTTGACGGGATTTATTTTACTCCTTACCAATATTCAAACTCAGCTTGAACAACACCTCAAGGAAGAAGAGAATCTCAAGGGTATTACGGGGGTGCTGGCTGATACTGCATCAATTCTTACCCTTGCAAGAGATATGTTGGGCGAAACTGCTGAGATTGCACAACTTAGAGATTGCCTGGACAATGCTATTTGCAAGCTTAATGAATTAATGGTGAGAAGCAAAGGGAGATTAAAAAAACTTCCAGGCCACTTGCATTCTATTGCGCCTGTATGTGTGGGAGATTGGGCTTCGACTTTAGCCCAAACTTTAAAAAATGAAACCGGATTGGAGATGCTGCTTGAGCTGGAAGATGCGGAGCAATGGCTTAAGGTTGATTACTGCGCAATAAACAGCAGCATGATAAAAATTTTTCAAAATTTCAGAGAAAAATGGGGCAACCGGGTTAAATGCAAAATATCCAGTGAAGAGAACATATGTGTAATCGATTTCCTGGTCCATGCTGAAGGGATGTTTCTCGATTTGGATAAACTCAACGAGTTGCTTGCTGAAAATAGCAGCTCATCGAGTGAATTTGGAGCCTCGCTTCCCATAATTACTGTTTTGGATTACCATGGGGCCGAATTATTTCCTATTTATAATAAAGATAACTTAATAATCGGAATACGCTTGATGTTGCCGACGGAGGCAAACAGCAGTTTGAGTTCCTGTGCCATTGATAGGCAGAAAATTACTGTCCTTCCTGAAAGCCGTCCTGTATTTTACGATTTTGACCTTTTTAATCAACCGGGCCAAATCCCTGAAATTGACAACCGGCCCTTGATTGAGCTTGTATACACTGTTTTTGATACGGAAACCACAGGCTTGGACCCCAGGGGGGGCGATGAGATAATTTCAATCGGCGCTGTGCGGATTGTAAATGGGAAACTGCTTTTAGAGGAAAAATTCGACCAACTTATTGATCCTTGTCGTGATCTGCCATGGGAATCGATTAAATTTCACGGGATCAAACCCGAAATGTTGGAAGGCCAGCCGACAATCAATGAGGTTTTGCCTAAATTTCACAGGTTTGCAAAGGATACCGTTCTGGTTGCGCATAACGCCGCTTTTGACATGCGAATGTTGCAAGTAAAGGAAGAACAGACAGGTGTTAAGTTCATAAATCCAGTTCTTGACACAATGCACCTTTCGGCGGTAGTCCATCCTGCTCATACCAGTCACAGGCTGGGGGATATTGCCCAGCGACTGGGGGTGACAATCAAGGGACGTCATACCGCCCTTGGGGATGCGCTGGCCACAGCAGAAATATTTATTAAGCTAATACCACTTTTGAGGGAAAAAGGGATAAACACCTTAAAAGAAGCTCGTATGGCTTCTCAAAAGACTTATTACGCCCGCCTTAAATATTGATTCGCTTATTGTTATCCCGCCTGATTGATTTTTACCTGGCGACACTGTAATTATACTTAATATTTTAGAGTGAAGACTCTTCGAGTTTGCATTCAATATTTAGATTATGACTTGTTATGATGGTAATAATTTTATGATTAACTTCTTTGATATAAATTTTATTTTACTCTGTAAACAATGCTGATAACGCTTTCCAATCGCCTGTATATTTCAAACACACAGCAACGACATTTGAAACATCTTGTCAACGAGTTCCAGTTTTTAAATCCAAAGTGGCTGGAAAACAAGAGGCTGGGAAGGTGGAACCGGAACACTTCCAGAGTGCTTAAATTCTATCATCATTGGGGGCACGCAGGATTGTCAATTCCGCGTGGTTATTTGAGACAGTTGATCCTCTATTGCCGAAAAGCGGGGGAAACCTATACCCTGCTGGACAAGCGGAGAAAATTGAACCAGGTTGATTTCTTCTTTGAGTCAGGGTTGAGAGACTTCCAGAATATAGCTGTTATGACCATGTTGAAAAAACAGTTTGGAACTTTATGTGCGCCAACCGGAAGCGGCAAAACGGTTATGGCACTTGCGCTGATTGCCCTTCGCAGACAACCAGCCCTTATAATCGTGCATACCAGGGATTTGGCTGAGCAATGGATTGACATGGCTGAAGCCTTCCTCGGAATAAAGCGGCAAAACATAGGGTTTATTGGCGGGGGACAGGATCATGTTGGAGACAAGATTACCGTTGGGTTGGTGCAGTCGTTGTACAAACATTCCAGGCGGGTTTCCCGGTATATTGGCCATCTGGTGGTAGATGAATGTCACCGGATACCAAGCCGAACTTTTACCGAGGCGGTAAGTGCCTTTAATTCAAAGTACATGTTGGGCTTAACGGCCACTCCATGGCGTAGAGACGGGCTTGGTAAGCTGATTTTTTGGTATCTGGGCGATATGCATTTTAAAATTGAGCCCCGGCAGCTTATTGAAGAAGGGTATTTGCTTGCCAAGGAAGTCATTTTCAGAACCACCGAATTTTCTCCCTACCATGATCCGGTAAAAGAATACAGCCAAATGCTGGCTGAATTGACTACTGACGATTCAAGAAACAGGCTGATCGCAGCCGATGTGGCAGAACAAGTCAACAGCCCGGATCGCCGTGGAGTTTTACTCGTCCTTTCAGATCGCAAACAACATTGTAGTATACTGACAACATTGCTTAAATATAAGTATGGAATCAATGCGGAACTGATGACTGGAGATTTACCCTTGACCGAACGTCGTAATTTGGTCGAAAAAATCAAAAAAGGACTTGTTACTGTTCTGGTTGCGACTAGTCAATTAATTGGAGAAGGATTTGATTGTCCACGGCTTGAAACTTTATTTTTGACGACACCTGTTCGTTTTTCAGGAAGGCTGTTGCAGTATATTGGTCGAGTCATGAGGCCGGGTGCGGGTATTGAAAAAGCAAAAATCTACGATTACGTGGATATAAATGTTCCCCAGCTGTTGTCAGCCGCTAAAGCCAGGAAAGCGGTATACGAGAAAGACAAGGTCGTACGGATGAACGAATTTTCTTGAATTGTTCTCGCCGACGATCTGCTTTTGAAAGTCCAAGAAACAAGCGCATGATAACGGCAGCAAACCAAACAACAACTGAATTGTTTTAGCTAGGCACATTATGGCTGGACCTGTACCTGGCTATACTCAAACCGTTGACACGACCATGGCAAAGCCTGAATTATCCGTTACCCTGCGCCTGTTTGCCTTTAGTGTTTTGGGTATCATTAGTGTATTTACGTAAAAAATAATCCAATTTCGACTTTTGGTCAGTTGTCAATCCTACGAAACGAACACTTTGCCGTTTAATCGCCAGTGGATTGAATGGTGTTTCAGCTTTATGTTCGCTTGTATTTACCGGTTTGAATTTCAATTTAGGCAACAAAAATTTTTCATCCGCCAGAAGAATATCTAATTGTTGATTTGTTATAATATCAGAGCTGTTTGCGATGTAGGTAAAGGACAGACCAGATCGGCTTATTTCTAATATTCGGCCCATCTTGGCCGGTTTGCTCTGGAAAACAGCCGCACCTATTTGCCCTTTACTCATTTTTTTAATTCGATTAAGTTTGCCATCTTTGGGATCTACCAATACAAATGCTCTCAGTTTTGGAAAATAGCGCTTGTGTTGCCTGCGTTCGGTCTTGTTTTCTTTTTTCATGATAAACCTCCTGCAAGCAAGTTGTTGATTTCAACTTGGCAGAGAAATCTAAATCAGCTGAGTTCTCAGCAGTTGTTATACCGGTGGATACTGGTCTGATCCAGCCGTATCGGTTTTTCCCGAAGCAACGGATGTGAAGAAATTGCGCCGGTGATGCGTTAATACAACTCTGCGAATTTCGTTAGGATCGCTTGGATTGAGAAATTGATCGCATGAATTTCAACATTCCAGATCAGGATCTTCGGTTAGGATTTTAATGCAATCAAATATGTATTAATACTAAAAGCCGTAACGGCATTATGTCAAGCAGAAAAAGCCCATCATCAGGTTTTATGGTGATGCAGGCAAGCTGATCTCAGATTAGTGATCTGTCCTGGTAAGACCTGTCACCTGACCTGAAAAAGACTGAATGATCAATTTGTGGTAAGCAATTGAATGTCCTTGATTATTACAGGTTCAATGGGAACATTTTTGCGTCCCTTGATGGAAGATGTAGGCACTTCGGCAATCGAATCGACCACGTTCATTCCATCGACGATTTTTCCAAACACACAATATCCCCAATCAGTTTTTGATCTGCCCTTAAAATCAAGAAATGGGTTATCGACAACATTAATAAAAAATTGTGAGGTCGCTGAGTGGGGAAAAGAGGTCCTGGCCATGGCAATAGTACCCCGAAGGTTTTTGAGCCCATTGAAAGCTTCGTTGATTATCGGTTTGGCGGTTTGTTTTTTTTTCATGTCTTTGGTCAACCCGCCGCCCTGGATCATGAAGCCGGGTATAACCCGATGAAAAATGGTATCTTTATAGAAACCGGATCGTACATATTTCAGAAAGTTGGACACTGTTTGGGGAGATTGGTCAGGATACAATTCGACCTTGATTGTCCCCATGGAGGTGATGATTGCAACCATCGGTTTCGAGGCTTCTTTGGCACTTAGAATTGCGGGTAACCCGATTATAATACATAAAATGAGTGCAATATTTCGTTTCATTGTTCTTTGTATCCATGATTTAAGGTTAACTTACCAGAATAAAAATACTCTTCGTGGCCTGTCCAGTCTTTGCAGGCCTGCTTTTCGGGCAAATTCCAGGGCCTGGCGGTATTCCTTTTGTTCAATGCTTCTTGAAAGTGCTTCAACTTGGATTGCATCCCCGCAAGGCCTGTATTGTGACATGACATTTACATAAGTATTGCGGGAAATTTTGTTTGCCAGAAATTCCATTACAGGCTCTGTACCAGCCAAGTTGTCAGGCAACACAAGATGGCGAACCAGCAATCCATGCAGGGCGATGCCGTCCTCGTTGATCAAAAGATCACCAACCTGGCTGTGCATCGCGACTATAGCATCACGGGCAACTGAGGGATAATTTGCGGCATTGCATAATTGTTCAGCCACTCCAGGATTCCAAAACTTGAAATCAGGCATGTAAATATCTATTACTCCATCAAGCATGTTAATGGTATCTACAGTGTCATAGCCGCCGGTATTGTAAATCAGGGGGACCATGAGGCCGTTTTCAGCAGCAATTTTGACCGCAGCCATAATTTGAGGAACTACGTGGGAGGGGGTAACAAAATTAATATTGTGGCAACCGTAATCCTGCAGTTCCAGCATGATATCTGCCAGTTGGCCGGTACTTACCGGTTGCCCTTCTCCCAGATGGCTTATTTCGTAGTTTTGGCAAAATATGCATAAAAGGTTGCAGCGGGCTAAAAATATGGTTCCTGATCCATGCCGGCCTACCAAGGGTTTTTCTTCTCCATGATGTGGCCCATAGCTTGAAACCATGGCTTGCCTGCCGGTTTTACAGAAACCGGTTTGACCTTCAAGCCGGTTCACCCCGCACTGACGAGGACACAGCTTGCAATTGCTTAGACAAGCCTCGGCCTTTTCAATTTTTGCCTGGAGACTACCATTTTCAAGGCTGTCAAGATAGGCTGATCTGAAATTCATCCTTGTAACTAATGAAAAAATACAAAGCGTGTGTATTAGTTGAAAATGATAAATATTTCTTCAGGCCGGTCTTCATTAGCCGGCCGGTTGCCATGCCAGTGGTAAATACTGCACGAATTGGATTGTTCAGAAGGAACGGTGCATTCAATATGGGGCATCAGGGGGTCGCCCGCATAGGATTTCAGGTTTAACATTACCGCCTGATCCTGGGGTATTTTTTCAAATTCGAGGATGTTTGATAGAAAAACAGCGCATTGGCCGCTGAAAAAACCTGTCGTTTGTCGAAAACTTTTTATCTTTTCCTTGAATTTCTCGACAGCTTGTTGGAGTGATGATCCCTCCACAAGCATTGAAAATGTTCCGTGACGCCGGTCGTGTTCCTGCAATTGCTGCTGGTCGCTGATAAACCTGAAGTTGCCTATGTAATACATACTTTCCCTTTTAGCTGTATTTCAATTTAGTGATAATTATCAGATATTTAATTTTTTTTGTCAACACTTGGAAAGCGCGTGAGCCATTCTATGCAATGCTTTTTGGAGCAAATCTCGTTGACACCCGAAATTCAGGCGTATAAATCCAGGAGCCCCGAAATTACGCCCGTCTGAAAGCCCAACGCCTGCCTGTTTGAAAAATTCTGCCGGTTCGTTGATATTGGGCTGCTCAACCTTGATCCAGGCAAGGTAAGTAGCCTCTACTTTTTGCATCGATAGCCCGGGCAACTTGTTAATGGAATCATAGACCAGTTGGCTGTTAACCCTTAAATATTTCAGTAACTGTTCAAGCCAGTCTGAATTATCTCGAAACGCCGCTTCGGCTGCAACAAAACCCATTATGTTAACATCGGGGATGATTCCAGACATGCTTGATTTAAATCGAGCACGAAGCTCACGGTTTGGGATAATGGCCATTGAGCAGCCCAGCCCTGGTATATTGAAAGTCTTACTTGGAGCCATCAGGGTTATGGTACGTTCGGCCACCTCGTTGCCAAGGCAGGCCATTGGGATATGGTTAAGGTCAGGCCTGAGAAGGAGGTCACAGTGTATTTCGTCAGAGCAAATAACCAGATCGTGTCTGAGACAGATATCAGCCATGGACTCTAGTTCGCCGCGGGAAAAAATCCTGCCGGTGGGATTATGAGGGTTGCACAAAAGAAAAAGGCTTGTGTCTGGGGTAACTGCTTTTTGGAGACCCTGGAAGTCTATTTGCCATTTTCCCTGGCTGACATGCATTTCTACCGTGGTCAGTCTGCGTCGGCAATAACCTGGCGCAGTTAAAAAAGGAGGATAAACAGGTATGGTGGTTAATACTCGGTCTTCATCATTGCCGACTGCACGACATGCGAGGTTGATGCCCGGAACCAGGCCCGGCAGCCAGACAATCCATCCAGGTTCGATCTGCCAGTGGTAAAGTCTTTCCATACGCTGGATAACAGCTTCAA